>CAYWXN010000097.1:0-6719 GCA_964462075.1 uncultured Ruminiclostridium sp.
AGCAAAAGTGCAATTTTGTCAATCGGTGTTCTCATATTTCTGACTCCTTTTTTTTATTTCAGGCGGCAAACGCTACCTTCAATAATTTATTGTTAACAGAATTTTAAAAATAATTCCCGCTATTTATTGAAATGATTGAATATTTCTGTGATATAATATACAGCAAAGCAAAATAAGCTTTTGTCAGAATTATTTTATTTATACAGGCTAAATTATAGGCTGGAATATTTTGGAGGTATTTAGATGGCAGATTTTTGGGATTCTGAAGAATTGATAAGTAAATTTGTAAAAAACAGCAGGGAAGAAATTCAAATAAAAAAAGTATCAAAAAATAGTAAATCTTATGTGGATATACGCACTTTTTGGTATGACAGTAAAAGTGATGAATACAGACCCAGCCAAAAGGGTGTGGCAATTCCGTTGGAATTTGTCGGAGAGCTTAAGTCTGCACTGGACACAATTGAATATTAGAACAAGCAGACAGTTTTAAGATTTAAATATAAAAGTACTTCATAGAGGCTTTAACCGCACCTGCAATAAATACAGGTGCGGTATATAAGAACCGCACTTTTTGACCAGCCGGCTATAACAGGAGGTGCGGATAATAATAAGATATGCTTATTTAACAAGGGATGTGATAAGATGGAGACTACCCTTGTGTATCAGTACCTACCGTCAGGAAGAGTGACTAATGCTATTGTATCCGGGGATATATCAGAAGAAATCTTAAACTCGTTAAAAGATCTCGGAATAGATATTATTTTTACTAAGGCTCATTCCTCGTTGCCTTTACCTTTATCCTACCATGTGGATATGCAGATGGTGAATATCGGCGAGGGTATATTTATATATGCTCCCGGGGTGTCCGAAATTACAGTGAAAAAGCTAAAAAAACTGGGGTTTGAATTGATAAAAGGTTCAGCGAGGCTGAAAGATCGATTCCCTTTTGATGTTGCCTATAATTGTGCAATAGTAGGTAAAAATGCTTTTTTAAATCCAAAATATACCGATCCGATAGTTCTTGAATTTTTAGTAAAGAATAATATTAGATTGAATCCGATTAAGCAGGGATATGCAAAATGTTCGACTGCGATTGTCTCGGAAGAAGCAATCATTACTGCAGATGTGCAAATCCACAGAAAAGCTGTTGCGGCAGGACTTGATGCCTTGTTGATTCGGCCTCAGAAAACCATAATCCTGGAGGGTTATGATTATGGTTTTATCGGGGGTTGCTCAGGATTAATTTCAGACAAAGAAATTGCCTTTTTCGGAGACATAAACACTTTAGAAGATGGGGATGCTATCTGCGAGTTTTGTAAGAAGCACGGGAAAAAAGTCATATCCCTTGCAAAAGGTAACCTTGTCGATTTAGGCGGCCTATTTCCTTTAACTTCTGTATAACGGACAATGAGATTTACATATAATACACCTGAAGGGATGTGAGAGAATGCCATCCTTAAGGGTAGACAGCGTGAAAGACATAAGAGGATTGGCTTGTTATCTGAAAAAAAGATTTGAAATGAATGTACGTAATCCATTCAGAGTGGTTGTCAGCAAGGAAGAAAACTGCCTGACCATCCTTATTGACGGATGTATAAGAAAAAATGGTAGAAAATATTTGGTTATACTGAACCATTTATCGGATATGCTTGCTGAGTATATTCTTAAATCTTATGAAAAAAATATTTTAGAAAAGATAATAGCCCGTATATGTGATGGACTAGTAAAAAGTGACAGGGATGAAATCTATCGTATTGCTTGTATAAGGCTTTATACACATTATGAAGGAAGCATCGGTAATCTTATTGAATCTAGACGAAAGCTGATATCAGCGAAGATTGCCGAGTATTTAAGAAGTACAGATAAAATTACCTTGGAGGGATTTGTTACTTTCAGACTTGGTGACTATGTTAAAAATCTTGAAGTCGAGGTAGAAAGGTCTATCAGGCAGTTTTTTGTTGAGAGACAATATGAGGAGTATATTAATCTTTTAACTACCTTTGTTAGGATGCAGGTACCGAGAGTACCGGAGCTGCATGTTTTTGTTCAGAAGAACGGATCCTACAAGGTAGAAGGAACAAAACCGTTTGAGATTCCAGAAGACGTTATTAGTGGCTTTGGAATTCAATCAAATGATCCTGTTATTAATGATGACGATTTTATGATAGGTTTTCTTCTTACCTGTGCACCTGTAAGGATTTTTATCCATAATTCCATGTTATTCAAGAATAAGGAGCTTTTGAATACAATACGCATTGTGTTTTCAGAATGTGTACTTTTGAATGAGTAAAAATATGAATTTTTCCAAATAAACTGGACAAAACCGGAATCCGCCAAAAAAAGTTGTACCCAGAATTGTTTTTGTGTATAATTAAGACAAATAATCGGGATTTTAGCTAACTGGGGGTTGTTTTCTTGGCTTTTAAGGTTTTTCAATCTGTTGTGCAAAGAATTCGCGATACTATCGGTTATGATTTTGGCATCACCGACGGTTCCGGAGTGATTATTGCCAGTACAGTCGAAGAAGAAATCGGTTTGGTTCATGATAGCTGTGCCGACTTTTTAAATTCAAATTCTACTTATATTGAAAAGTCGGACATGGTATTGAAAAAGATTGATAATAATGGCCGTGTGGATTTTGTCTTATATCTGTTATCAAATCACCCGGAAAGAAAGAGCTTGGCTGAACTTATATCAATTAGTCTGGAAAATGCAAAGCTCTATTATGATGAAAAGTATGACAAAAGCAATTTTATGAAAAATGTACTTCTGGGAAACATCCTGCCCGGTGACATTACAATTAGAGCCAAAGAGCTGAGAGTAAAGAATGATTGCAGAAGAATCGTATATTTAGTAAGAACTGAAAAAACCAGAGAATTATATGCCTATAATATTATTCAGAGCTTATTTCCAAACAACAGCAAGGACTACATTATTTTGCTGGATGATCAGAATTCGGTCCTTATTAAGGAGCTTAAAGAAAAAGAGGATAATGATGAGGTCCATAAAAAGGCCAGAATTATTATTGATACGTTAAGCAGCGAGCTTATGATAAAAGCAAATATAGGAATAGGTACCGAAGCGGAGAGCCTGCGTGATGTAGCCCGTTCTTATAAGGACGCTCAAACTGCATTGAAAATAGGGCAAATCTTTGAGTCGGAGAAAAATATCGTTGATTACAATCACCTCGGTATAGGAAGACTCATTTATCAATTGCCCACAACTCTTTGCCGCCTCTTTTTAAATGAGGTCTTTAAAGAAGGCGTTTTTGAAACAATTGACTCTGAGACAATGATTACCATACAAAAATTCTTTGAAAATAACCTAAATGTCAGCGAAACATCCCGACAACTGTTTATTCACCGTAACACACTGGTGTATAGGTTGGATAAGATTGAAAAAATAACAGGGATGGATTTAAGAAAATTTGATGATGCGATTTATTTTAAGGTTGCCATGATGGTAAAACGTTATCTTGATGATGTATCAAAGTAAATTTTCCTTCTCTGATTTTTATGGGGGCATATCATGATTAGGTTTGTAGATGCAACGAAGGTATATTCCAACGGAGTAATCGGGCTTAGAAACCTTACTGTCAGGATAGAAAAAGGCGAATTTGTTTTTGTGATAGGGGCCAGTGGCTCAGGGAAGTCAACATTTTTAAAACTTATTATGCATGAAGAGATTCCTACCGAAGGTGAGGTATATGTTAATGGGTATAGTGTTCATGACATGATTCATTCGGAAATACCTTATCTTAGACGCAGTTTAGGCGTCGTTTTCCAAGATTTCAGACTATTACCGAACAGAACGGCATACGATAATGTCGCTTTTGCCATGCAAATTGTAGAGGCTACGGCAAGGGAGATAAGAAGACAAGTTCCTCTTGCATTGGGTCTTGTAGGATTAAGTAAAAAGGCAAAAGCTTATCCGGACCAACTCTCAGGCGGAGAGCAACAGAGGATTGTGCTTGCCCGCGCATTAGTTAATAACCCTGCTGTTCTGATTGCCGATGAACCCACAGGAAATTTGGATCCCAAAACCTCAATTGAGATTATGAATCTGCTTGAGGAAATAAATCAGCGCGGTACGACCGTTGTAGTGGCAACCCACGAGAAAAGTATAGTGGACAACATGAAAAAACGTGTTATTACTCTTGATCATGGAGAACTCAAGAGCGACGTGCAGAAAGGATCTTATTTGGATGAAGATTAGAACGATGAAGCTTCTTGTTAAAGAAGGTACAAATAATATCATAAAAAACAAGTTAATGTCATTTGCATCCACAATGACAGTAGTAGCGGCATTATTTTTCCTGGGGATCATACTTCTTATCGCAATAAATATAAGCTCAAATATTGAAGCTATGAAGCGAGATTTAGAAATCACCGTGTTTCTGAATGTAAATGCGACCAATTACCAGCGAGAAGAAGTGGTTAGTTTTATAGAAGCGAAAAAGAATGCCGGAATCATATCAGAATACAGAAATGAAACCAAAGAGCAGATGTACCAAAGCATTAGGGAAAGTCTTAACGATGACACCCTTTTAGAGGGCTTCAGCGTTGATAATGTCGCCGAATCCTTTTACATAAAGCTTGTCGATCCAAATAACAGCAATGAAATCATAACACAGATATCTCAGTTTGAGGGCGTTAATAATAACAACGGAATAGGGTACGGAAAAGATGAGCTTGATAAACTTGAGGGTATACTGAAAATTTTTAATTACATAGTAATGGCAGCTCTGGTTATTCTTATGATTATCTCTATATTCCTTATATCAAATACTATTCGCCTTACAGTCTTTGCACGGCGACGTCAGATAGAAATTATGAAATATGTAGGCGCATTGGATAGTTTTATAAGATGGCCGTTTATAGTGGAAGGCCTGCTGATAGGCTTTATAGGAGCTCTTTTATCTTTCTTTCTTACATCACAGGCCTACCAATGGTTGCAGAGTGTCATAAATGTTATATTGACAAATCTCAAGCTGTCTACCCTTCAAATTTTGGAGTTCGGCCCGGTGGCTCTCAGGATTTTTATTATCTATTCAATATTCGGAGTAGTAATCGGTGGGATAGGAAGTTTACTTTCTGTCAGAAAACACTTGAACGTATAGTGTTTTGATATTATAATGTAAAGAGCATTTGTAACAAAATTGTAAGTTAATTTATGCATATTTGTTGGTAGATTTTCATATGCAGCCAAATTACTTGAAAGGATGGGGCAGTTACATATGATAAAGCGAATAACAGCGGTGTTGATTTGTTTTGTGATGGTTGCAACAATGGTATTTACATCATCTGCAGGTTCAATAGATGATGCAAGACAAGAGTTAAAACAGACGCAAAAAGAGATTAACGCCATTAAGAATCAACAAAAGAAAGAAAAAGAAAATCTTATAAACAATAAGCAATACAGAGAAAAGATCATAGCCGATTTAGAAAAAAAAGGCCATGAAAGAAGTGAAATTGAAGAAAGAATAAAAGAAATTGAATCTGCCATAGCATCTCTTGATGAAGCTATAAGACTATCCGAGGAAGAGTATGCAGCTGAACTGAAGCTTTTTCAAGAAAGAATGGTTACATTATACATAAATTCAAAAACAAATACAGAGACAAATTTACTTCTCCAATGTAATGACTTTGAGGAGATGTTTAAAAAAAGTCATATGCTAAAGATGATTTCTCAGTTTGATCAAGATTTATTGAAAAGTTTAGAAGATAAACAAAAAGAGATAGCTGAGCTTAAGGCACTCAAACAGCAAGAGGAAGATAATGCACAGGAGCAGTTGGAATCAATGCTTGTAGCAATAGCCGATCTTGAGGTGTCCCGTTCAACCGCCGAAAAAGAAGTAAAGAAGACTCAGCAAGCACTTAAAGAGCTTGAAAAAGCAGAAGACGAGCTGGAAGCCGATTCAAAAGAATTGGAAAAGTTAATTAAAAAGCTTTCTTCATCGGGTGCTTACACCGGCGGCGTAATGCAATGGCCCTTACCTGGATATTACAAAATTGGCTCCGCATTTGGATATCGTATGCATCCTATTTTAAAATATAAAAAGTTCCATGGTGGTATTGATATAGGGGCTCCATCGGGAACTCCTATTCATGCAGCGACAAGCGGAAAAGTAATCTGCGCGACATGGAGAAGCGGAGGATCGGGTAATACTGTTATTATCGACCATGGCGGCGGGATTACTACATTGTATTTTCATATTAAGAAAGGCGGAATACTGGTTAAAGAAGGCCAAACGGTTGTAGCCGGAGATGTAATAGCAAAGGTAGGAAGTACAGGATTATCGACCGGTCCACATTTACATTTCGAGGTAAGAAAAAACGGTGTGCGACAAAACCCTGTAAGTTATGTTACAGGTAAAAAATAAGATTATATACGGATATATAAGAGCTTTTGCAAAACAAAAGCTCTTTTATTGTATGGTCGCGTACTACACATTAATAATTTTCTTACTCTTTGGATATCATTCATGTAACTAACATGGTTTGAAAAATGATAGCATAGGATGTAAAATAGATTTAATTAAGCATTAAGAAGGGTTGTTTTAATGAGAAGAAAGCAAAAAATATTACTTTCTGTTATTTTACCGATATGTTTGGTTGCTGTTTTCTTTTTAGGGTATTTCTTTTCGGTAATACAGATGACGTCATGGAATGTTTTCACATCAAAGCCTATAAAAGATTGGTTCAAGCCGCAAAGTGCAA
>CAYWXN010000098.1:0-6659 GCA_964462075.1 uncultured Ruminiclostridium sp.
TTATCTGCTTTATAACCAAGTATTTTGGATATTTCGGCAGCGCCTTTCATTAAACAATTCAAAGATTTTTCACTGGTAGAAATAAATGATGTTGCCAGGCCTGTTAAGCTGATACCGGCAATTACTTTGCCTGAAGAATCCCTAATTGGAGCGCCAAACGCCATAATCTGATCATTGCTTTCCCTATTATCTACAGAGTAGCCGTTATGTCTTACTTCAGCAAGATTTCCTTTCAGAACATCCTTATCGGTTATTGTATATGACGTTAATTTGGTAAGGTCTCTGTTTTGTAATAATGTATCCAACTCTTCCTCGGGAAGGTAAGCTAACATTACTTTACCCGTTGCAGTACAATGAGCCGGAAACGTACTTCCGATACGTGTATTCAATTGAATTAAACCTGAAGAATCTACCTTTTCCAAATATACTACATTTAAATCGCTAAGAATGGTAAGTTGAATGGTTTGATCGGTCAGTTCAGACATCCGCTGCATAATGGGGTATGCGATATCTCGTAAATGAAGCCGTGAGGTGTAAAGATTGCCCAATTCCAACAGAGTTCTTCCCAAAGAATACCTGCCGTTTGTAGGATTGCGATGTAAGTATTTATGCGTTTCAAGAGTCTCTATCAAACTAAACGCGGTAGCCTTCGGCAAATCAGCTTGCTGACATATTTCAGTAAAACTGAGTGACTCGCTGTTTATGAATAATTGTACAATACGTAACGCCTTATCAACGCTTTTTACCATCTTTGAATTTCTTCCTCTCATAAATCATAGGAATTGGGTACATGGGTATAAGTTCGGTATTGACGAACCAAGTTCTCATATTTTAATGTTACATTTATATACCCTCAATGTCAATACTGATATGTTTTATTATTACATCACTTTTGTTTTATACGATAACAAATTTAAGTTTTTTATATTATACTTGAATTATACATCCAACTGAATTATCATATTGTCAAGGGTGAGCACCTACCGTCAGTCAGGCTATTCTGATTGTCGGATTTTTATTTTTAGGAGTGTTTAAAAACTATGGGATTTGCTATGATTTGGCCGATAGCGCTTATTGTTCTGTCCAATGTTTTCTATCATATTTGTTCCAAGGAGACTCCATCCAATATAAATCCGTTTGCATCATTAACAATTACATATTTTATCGGGGCTTTGGTGTCCCTGGTGTTGTATTTCATGATCAACAAGGGAGGCAACCTTATACAGGAATATAAAAACATCAATTGGAGCGGCATTGTCTTAGGATTAGCCATCGTAGGACTTGAAGCAGGCTCGATCTATATGTACAAATCAGGATGGAATGTCAGCAGCGGGTATATAGTTCACAGTATAATCCTTTCGATCTGCCTGATTTTTGTAGGTGCTCTTTTCTATCATGAAGCCATCACCATAACAAAAATAGCAGGTGTACTGATTTGTATGTTTGGATTGTTCCTCATAAATAAATAAAACAGGGCTTTCTCGAATCGGAATTCAGCTCGGAATTCAGCTTTAAGTATTCAGATTTGACAAAATCATTAATATTCGATCCTTATATAAGCAGTGTCGTCAATCACTAAATTCCCTTCATCATCCAGGGCAAAGGCCTTTTCAAAATCATCTTCAGGGATATCTTTTATAACGGAGTTTGCCATTTTAAGGTACCACCATTCATCGTATTTGTCTGATGCCTGCGCCTCACTCCTTAATTGATCATAAAAGATTATTTTGTTTTCTGATATTTTAAATTTTCCTTCAAGGCCCTGCGCATATCGTGAATAGCCTGAAATGGTGCCTAAAGCTTTAGAGAATGTACCATCTTCTTTAAACTCATAAATACTTACAAAACCTACGTTCCCCGAGAATGCAGAACATTGCCATGACCCTATCAGCCATTCATATTCCTCATCAATGGCAGCTTTTTTATCCTTATCCTTTTTGTCCTTTTCTTTATCTTCATCTCGTTCGGATCTTATATCATCTTCTTCATCTTTTTCATCTTCTTCTTCACCTTTTTCATCTACATCTTCGTTTTTATCTTCGTTTTTATCTTCGTCTATATCTTCCTTTTTATCTTTACCGTCTCTGTCCTCAGAAACTTCTTCCCGTTTTGAATCTTCCCTGTCATGTTGCTCAAACCTGCCTGAGCATCCTTGAAGGGCTGATAATAATATAATAACAATTAAACCTATCAAGAGTTTTTTAAAAGAAAACATTGATTTTCCTCCTCTGCATTTTTTAGGCCCTCAATTCCTATATATCATTAATAAAATCTATAGTCAATTATTATAGGAAATTGTCTTATGTATCGGGTGATGTTATGATTATGATTGATAAGTTTAATAAAATAAAAGGAGCCGGATTATATGTACAAAGAAAGCGTTCTGGATATTATCGGTAATACGCCAATGTTAAGCTTAAAGAAGCTAACCGGAGGCAATGTTTTTGCAAAAGCAGAATTTTTGAATCCCGGCGGAAGTATAAAAGACAGAATTGCTAAGTACATGATAGAAGAGGCTGAAAGAAAAGGGCAATTAAAGCCCGGTATGACAATAATGGAGCCTACCTCCGGTAATACCGGAATTGGTCTTGCGCTTGTAGGTATTCAGAAAGGCTATAAAGTTATAATTGTTATGCCCGAAAATATGAGCGAGGAAAGAAAAAAGATAATTAAGGCTTTTGGCGCAGAGCTAGTGCTTACTCCGGCGAAGGATAGTATTGCCGGAACTATTGAAGAAGTCCGGAAAAGGATCGCTGCGGATTCTTCTATATTTGTACTCCAACAGTTTGAAAACCCCGACAATCCGAAAATTCATTATTTGACCACCGGCCCTGAGATATGGCATCAGCTTGACCAAAAAGTCGATATTTTTATTTCAGGTCTGGGAAGCGGCGGAACCCTTGCAGGCACAGGCAAGTTTCTTAAAGAAAAAAACCCGAATTTAAAGGTAATTGCTGTAGAGCCCAAAAATGTATCGGCTTTGCTGGGGCATGAGCCGGGGTTGCACAGTATTCAGGGAATAGGTGATGGATTTGTTCCGGCCGTGCTGGATACGAGTCTTGTCGATGAGGTTGTTGAAGTTACTGACCAAGATGCCATAAACACTGCCAGAAATTTAGCCCAAATACAGGGATTACTTGTCGGAACATCATCAGGGGCAAATGTATGGGCAGCGTCACAAATTATGAAGAAATACGGGGAAGATAAGATTATAGCAACAATATTGGCAGACAGGGCCGAGAGATATTTCAGTACAGCCTTGATTTGATAATCCTCCGATAAATTGCTCATTCATCCTTACCTCTATAAACAATCTCTCCATTAATTATGGTGTAAAGTGTTCTTGTGAAAATATCCATGGGATGACCGTCAAATATTGCGATATCGGCATCTTTCCCTACTTCCAAGCTGCCTAACCTGTCGGAAACATTACAAATTTCTGCAGCGTTAATAGTTATGGCCTTGAGCCCTTCCTCTTCCCCCAAACCTTCTCGCGCCGCAAAAGCGGCACAGAGGACCAGATCCTGTATTCTTGTCACAGGATGATCTGTCATTATGGCCACTTTTATGCCCTCTTTACATAAAATTCCCGGAGTTTTAAAATCCACATTCTTGGTTTCCACCTTATTTCGCGTAGACAATGAAGGTCCGATAATGGCAGGGAAGCCGGACTCTTTTATTTCCCCGGCAATCAAATGACCCTCGGTACAATGGTCCAGTGTCAAATCAAGATCATATTCCTTCGCTATCCTTATGGCTGTCAAAATATCATCTGCCCTATGAACATGCACCTTGAGGGGTATTTTTTTCTCGATGACCGGTATCCAGCACTCTTTTCTGAAATCTTCGTCGAAGCCGTCACCGCTCTTTTTTGCGTTCTGCTTTTTAATATAATATTTTTTCGCCTTGAAGAGTTCCTCCCGCAGCATGGCTCCTATGGCCATACGTGTCGTAGGCATCTTATTCATACTGTCATAATTAGACTTTGGATTTTCACCGAAGGCGATCTTCATGGCCGCAGGCTCTAAAACCACCATTTTATCAATCGATCTTCCATAGGCTTTTATGAAAGCAAATTGTCCGCCAACAATATTTGAACTACCCGGACCTACCATTAGACCTGTAATACCTGCGCTCAGGGCATTATGGAAAGCCGAGTCCATAGGATTTATCGCATCTATCGCCTTTAAATAAGGGGTTATGGGCTCATTCTTCTCGTTGCAGTCATCGCCCTCAAAACCTTTTCTTTCTTCAATTATGCCCACATGACAATGAGCTTCTATCAATCCCGGAAGCACCCAGCAATCGCTTGCATCAATTATCTCGGAAACATCGTTTCCATCAGCGTTTATTTTATCTCCTATTTTGATGATTTTTTTGTTATCTATTAATATACTGCCTCTATCATAGGTCGTTCCGGCCATGGTGAGAATTTTTCCGTTTTTTATTAGTAACATATATTCTCCTATAAATGAAATAAATCTTGTTTGCTTATTCTTATCAATACATAAAATTACTATACTTTTTGATCATCTTAATATCATCCATAAATATTTTTATTTCATGCCAAATATTTGAATAATACTATGAAATTTTTCCAATATTAAAGGTATAGGAGGTGATACCGTGGAAAAAAACAACAAACAAAACCGAAACGAGGAAAATCGCAACAATAACAACAATCAGGAGAACAACAGAAACAACCAGGAAAACAACAGGAACAACAACCAGGAAAACAGGAACAACAGGCGCTAATACCAATAATCTGGCATGTCGCACAAGAGCTGTGCAAATAAAGAATGGCCCGGAATGATACATTTTAAATTCCACGCCATTCTTTATTTTAAGTCAATTTTTAATGGCGATAATATTTAATGGCAGATCTATTCAGTGTATAATAAACTGAGATATAAGGAGGTTTATTATGGGTATTAAAAAGAAGGCCTTCGTTCTGGGAATGGCAAGAAGCGGATACGATGCGGCGAAACTGTTGGCCGATAAAGGTTATGATGTCATAATAAATGACTTGAATACTAAACAACGCTTGGAGCATATAAATGAATTAGAATCATTGGGTGTCAAATTGGTTCTGGGAAGCCATCCTGACGAAATTTTCGACCATACTTTTGATATGCTGGTTAAAAACCCCGGAATAACCAATAACCATTTGTATGTAAAAAAGGCCAATGAATTTGATATACCTGTAATAAATGAACTGGAGTTAGGCTTTAGATATTTTCCGAAAGGCGTCAATATTATCGGTGTAACAGGAACAAACGGCAAGACCACAACCACTACAATAATATATAAATTCTTGAAGGAAGCCTCAAAGAGTGCTTATTTAATGGGTAATATAGGATTTCCGGTATGTTCGTTTATTCCTGTTTTAAAGGCCGGTGATATTGCTGTTATGGAGGTTTCAGACCATCAATTGTGCAATGTGATCGAATTTAAAACTAACATATCGGTTTTGACCAATATATCAGAAGCTCACATAGACTTTCACGGCTCTTATGATGCATACAAGAATATGAAAAAAAGAATTTTCAACCATCATACATCACAGGATATAGCGGTTTTAAACTATGGTGACAAAGAATCTCTTGATCTTTCTAAAGACATAAAATCAGTTAAGAAATACTTTTCCTCGAAGATAAGGAATGATGACGGCTGCTCAATTATAGACGGCTCTATCTTTTATCAAAATGAAAAAATAATCGCCCTTGATAATATTAAGCTTAAAGGGAATCATAATTATGAAAATATCATGGCGGCGATAGTGACTGTCAAGGAATTCGGCGTAGAGAACGAGAGTATTGTCAAAGTTCTGAAAGACTTTGGTGGCGTTGAACACAGGCTTGAATATGTAACAACAATAAATAATATCGAGTTTTATAATGATTCAAAGGCCACCAATATCACCTCTACCCAAATAGCTTTATCTTCCTTTGAAAAACCTACAATATTGATGATGGGCGGTTTAGAAAGAGGCCATAGTTTTGATGAGCTAAAGGGTTATTTGAAAAATGTTAGGCTTATTGTAGCATATGGCCAAACACGTAACAGAATAAACAGTTTTTCTCAAGAGTGCGGCATACCCTGTAAAGAGTTTGAAACCCTTGAAGAAGCTACAAAGGAAGCATATGATTCGGCGCAGCCCGGAGACGTTATTCTTCTGAGCCCTGCGTGTGCGTCATGGGACCAGTATGATAATTTTGAGATCCGGGGAGATATGTTTAAAAAGTACGTTTTCCAGCTTTAGAACCATATAGAATCTCTTCGTATTTTTCCAGGATATTTTTATCTTTTACCTGTACTCCGGATTTATAAAAGGACACTTTCCCCTTTTTATCAGACTGACTTAAAAGGTCATTATTCTTTAAAATGCCCATTAGGTGATTTACGGTTCCTTTGTTGCCATCAATAATGCTGATACTCTTTGGTATGTTTTCCTCCAAAGCCTCCATGAAAAGCGGGAAGTGGGTGCATCCAAGTACTAGGGTTCCGTACTGATAAATATTTTCAGGCATTATTTCATTTATATAATTCGATACTTCCAGGCCGTAGAAAATGTACTTTTCGGCAAATTCTACAAGCTTTGTCGCAGGCAGCATATCAACAATATGTCCGGCATCAAATCTTGATACAAGGTTTTGGAA
>CAYWXN010000099.1:0-6655 GCA_964462075.1 uncultured Ruminiclostridium sp.
TGGCTCCTACAGATGTTACAAATGTAATCTCGCCGGAATTCAAAAAAGCGGGGAGTCGCCTAGTACTTCTGTCAATAAAAAAAGATGAGTTGCTTCTGCCTGATTTCAAATATGTGGACAGGACCTATACCAAGATCAACACATTGATTAAAGACAAAGTGATTGTATCGGCTTCAACCCTAAAGGCAGGCGGTTTGGCGGAGGCTTTATGTAAGATGTCCTTTGGAAACGGTATAGGGGCAAAGCTTAAAGAGCTGAGTTTTGAACGACTATTTAAGCTTGACTATGGGGCAATACTGGTTGAGATTGATGCAGAAAATGACCCCTCGAAGCTATTTTCAGGAATGGATTATGTAATTGTAGGAGAAACCATTGCAGAGCCTGTAATAATAACCGCAAACGGTATTCTTTCTCTTAATGATTTACAAGCGGCTTGGGAGAGTTCTCTGGAAAAGATATTCCCCACCAAAACCGACGGGGATGTAAGCAGGGTTAAAACAATCAGCTGTACTACCGGAAAAAAATACAGAAAAGAAATTCATATAGCAAGGCCTAGAGCGTTTATACCGGTATTTCCGGGTACAAACTGTGAATATGATATTAAGCGCAAACTGGAATCGGCAGGCGCAATATCTGATGTTATGGTGTTAAAGAATCTTACTGCTCATGAGATAGAGGATTCTATTAACCAAATTAAGAAGCACATAGATGAAAGTAATATGATCGTTATTCCCGGCGGGTTCAGCGCAGGGGATGAGCCGGAAGGTTCAGGAAAATTCATCGCTACCGTATTTAGAAATCCTTATCTTACAGAAGCAGTTATGAATCTCCTTAATAAGAGGGATGGGCTTGTGCTGGGAATCTGTAATGGATTCCAGGCTCTTGTCAAATTAGGGCTTCTCCCATATGGAGAAATAAGGCCGTTGGATGAAACTTGCCCCACCTTAACATTTAACACAATTGGACGCCATGTGTCTTTAATGATTAACACGAGGGTGGCCTCTAATTTGTCGCCTTGGCTGTCTAATGTTAAGGTTGGAGATGTTTATACCGTGGCTGTTTCCCATGGTGAAGGAAGATTTGTCGCTAATCCTTCTGTTTTGGAGGAATTGGAGAAGAACGGACAAATCGCAACACAGTATGTTGACCTTGAGGGTAATCCCACTATGGATATCAGGTACAATCCCAACGGTTCGGTACTGGCAATTGAGGGCATAACCAGCAAGGATGGTAGAATTTTCGGGAAAATGGCCCATGATGAGCGTTATACTTCAGATACTTTTATTAATGTTCCGGGTAAAAAGGATCAGAAAATATTTGAATCAGGTGTTGAATACTTTTTTTAGTCATTATTATGAATACACCATGTGGAACCTTTAGCCAACGTCATGCGTGCCGCTCAGGAATTTCATCCGGAAATTATTCGCGCCGCTTCGCAATCCATGCTCCGCTTCACGCATGACATCGGCAGCGGTTCCTCCACGTTCCTCCCTACAAATTAATTTATCGTGGTACGGGTAACGCGTGGGAATTTTGAACATCGCGAAGGATCTATATGTTATGAAAAAAACATCTAAGCGTGATCAGCATAAGATATGTATGTGTTCTAATAACGATAGGGTTCGGCATACAGTGAAGATGGGGGGAATGTATAAGGATGTACATTCCCTCATTGTCATATTTTTTGCCTTGATATTTTTATCAGGTATTTTATTATTATGCGGGAGAATGAATATTGTGAACCCTTATGTACCATATACATATGAGCAGATGAAAGAAGAGAGCTCGAAATTGACTGAGCTTTACCCTGAAATAATAACACTGGACAGTATAGGCAGTTCTGTAGAAGGGCGGGAGCTTACATTAATTAAACTCGGAAAGGGCGATAAGAAGATAATTCTCTGTGGTTCGCATCATGCAAGAGAATATATTTCAAGCTCATATTTGATGAAAATGATTGAGGAATACTCAAAGGCATATTCTAACGGTAATAATTTTGGGAAATATAATGTCAGGGAAATACTAGACAAAATAAGTATTTACATTGTACCAATGGTGAATCCCGACGGAGTGAACCTTGTTAATAAAGGCTTGGCTGCTGTAAACAATCAGGAAGCCGTAGAGGCCATGGTAATGCTGAGACCTTCTCACAGGGAATGGAAAGCTAATATAAACGGTGTTGATTTAAATCGCCAGTATCCTGCAAAATGGGACGAGAAATACGATGAAGTAGGGAAGCCTGCCTCGGAGAGCTTCAAGGGAACCGCTGCAGGTACTGAACCCGAAATTCAATCTATGATGAAGCTTTCAAGGGATAATGAGTTCATATTAGCGGCCTCATTTCATACTAAGGGAAATGTGATTTATTGGGCCGATTGGGGGACTGTAAGTTTAATCCCGGGGGTAAAGGATATGGCAAAGAGATTGGCATCGCTTACTGAATATCAAAATATGCCGACTTCAGAGGACCCATCAATTTACGGAGCCGGTTATGAAAATTGGTTCAGGCAGGAGTTTTTACGTCCTGCGTTTTGCATAGAATTGACCCCTTATAACAATACCGATGTGCCTCACGATGATAGGAAATTTGATAGTCTGGTCTGGGATAACGCCAAATACATAGGACTGTTTATGGCAGAGGAGGCTCTTAAAAGGGAATAATCTCATTATATAGACAACAATCTTTGTATTATTTCTAATTAGCTGTCCTATGGATTATTTCAGTATGCGGAGAGAATTGATGGGACACGGTTATTTAAAGAGAGGAGTAATATACAAGCGACGAAGCGTTGCTGTTTTTTTGGGTTTAGCCGCTATTTTGATACTTATAGTAGGATTTATTATATCAAGCTGTATACGAAATAGAGTATTTACACCGGAACAATCACCGGAACAAGAACCGCCAATAACCGAAACATTTACTCCGACCGATATAATTACCGATGACCACGGCGTATTGCCTGTTATAGGCACAGTTAAAAAAACAGGGAAAATATTTTTAATAGAAGAAAAAGTGAGAGAATTTATTGCCATGCAATCCGGGAAATACGGAGTTTTCTTTTTAGATTTGGCAACAGACGAATATTTTGGAATAAACGACCGTGATTCATATATTGCGGCATCTACTTCAAAGCTTCCCATGAATCTTATGCTGTATACCAAATTCGAGAGGGGAGAAATCAATCCGGATTATATTGTACAATATATTGAAGAAGACTTTGAGCCCGGGACAGGGGTCATTCAGTATGAGCGCTTCGGCACAGAATATACTATTAAAGAGGCTTCGGAGCTATCAATACGGTATAGTGATAATTGCGCCATCAACATGATTATTCGAACTCTGGGTATTGAAGAAATCTGCCAATATATATTGGATTTAGGCGGAGACATTTATTATACTGATGGTAATAAGACATCTCCTCACGATATGGGGCTTATCGCAAAAGAGCTTTACCGCTTGTATCTGATAAACCCGGACCTTTATGGGGAACTAATTTATAACCTTGAAACCACACAATGGAATGATCGTATAAATGCTCAGCTCCCGGATGAAGTCAGAGTGGCGCATAAAATCGGCAACCAGATAAGAACCGTAAATGATGTAGGAATTATTTTCGCCTCTCATCCCTTTGTTCTGGCGGTCATGACAGAGGATGTAGAGGTTGAGGCAGCAAAAGAAAATATTGCAATTATTTCGAAAATGGTATATGACCAATTAGAGTCATATGTGCAATAAAGTTTAAAACGGGGTGTTTATTAAATGTATCGATCACAAAAGAGGCGCAGATTCAATCCACGAAAATTCATTCTATTTCTGCTTACAGTCGGCGCTATAATTACTGTAGTTGTTCTTTCTACCAATGGAAAGGATTCCTTCTCAAAAGATAATCTTAAAGCACAGGGATCAGCGCATTCAACCGATACTGCCACTGTATCGCCTAACCCTTCAACTACCCCCGAAAAGGTAGTACAGCCGACTCCTTGGCCTACACCGGATCCGATGCCGGAAGATAGTACCGACCGGGCTGTTCTGGACGTATCTTGGGAAGACCCTGCTATTTTTACTGGCGAATTTGCCTTTGATGATTTAAAAAAGATTTTTAATAAAAAAGACGGCACAACAATGGATTATTGGGTATTTGAACAAGGGCAACCGGTTGATTATGCTCCAAAGGATGAAATTGTCTTTGGTGATTCAAAGGAGTATTCAGACCTTAAGGGCGTAACTGCGTTCAGGGGAAATAATTACAGGGACTCGGCTTCATATGGAAGCCGCAGTGTTACCGAGAAGAAGCTGGAGATAGTATGGTCACATGATATAGGCGCCATCGAAGCAGAAAACAGCAGATGGCCCGGAACCGGTTGGACAGGCCAGCCTCTTTTGGTCAACTGGTCCCAGGAAGTCCGAAATATTATGAATATAAACGATGAGATGAAGGCCAAAGACCTTGTGGAGGTTATATATCCCACCTTGGACGGTAATATTTATTTCTTGGACATTGAAACCGGTAAACCCACTAGAGACAAGATAGAAGTAGGCTTTCCCATGAAAGGGACCGGTATGGTAGATCCGAGAGGTTACCCACTTTTGTTTGCAGGAATAGGACTTAATGAAAACGGCAGCAAAATCTCAGAATTTAAATATAAAATGTTCAATCTTATAGATCAAACGCCCATATATGATATTTATGGTCGTGACCCTGTAGCCTTCCGAAGGTGGGGAGCCTTTGACTCCTCGGCAATCATTGATAAAAAGACAGATACCTTCATTGAAGCTGCTGAAAACGGGCTGGTTTATCGGGTCAAGTTGAATACTATTTTTGATTTGAATGCAAAAACTATATCCATAGCTCCCCAACTAACCAGTTACCGCTATAAGGATTCAACCAATATTGAGCTCGGAATAGAGAATTCCCCGGCCTATTATAAGAATTACATGTATTTTTGTGATAACGGCGGTATTTTTCAATGCCTTGATCTGAACACATTAAAACCCGTGTGGACTTATGATGTAGGGGATGACACCGATTCGTCACCTATTTTAGAAGAGACAAACGAAGGGGTTTTTGTGTATACCGCAAATCAGGTGGATAAGAGAAGTCAGAAGAGTAAGAACCGCGAAAATTGTAACATACGTAAATATAATGCCCTAACCGGTGAACTTGTATGGCAGAAGGATTACTCTTGTGTATACAGCTACTATATTAATGGAGGAGCTCTTGGTACACCACTATTGGGAAAAGATGATATAAGTGATATAATTATTTTCACTATATGCTTTACAGGTTCGTCACAAGACGGCATTCTTGTTGCACTGGACAAAAAAACAGGAGCAGAAGTTTGGGAAAGACAATTGGATGCCTATAGCTGGTGTTCGCCGGTGGCGGTTAAAAGTTCTGAGGGTAAAACCTATGGGTTGTTTTCTGATTTTAAAGGATTGCTGCACCTTTTTGATCCTAAGACCGGCAAAGATTTGCATACCGTAAGCCTCGGAGCCAATGTTGAATCTTCACCGGCAGTCTATGATGATATGATAGTAGTAGGCTCATACGCGAAGAAAATATTCGGGATAAGGATAAAATAACAAAGCATTAACACATATTGGAGGAATATGTATGAATCAACGAAATAGAACGAAGTCAAATAGATTAACGACGGTAGTGATACTTTTAGCGGTAACTTTAGTAGTATTATTGGGTTTGTTATTTGCACAGGGTAGTTTTGGAAGGGGTATTATAGCCGATTCACCTAAACCTTCTGCAGGTACTTCGCCTTCACCTACCAAAACGGTGGAACCTACATCTGACCCTACTCCTACACCCGAACCGACTCCGCCCCCGGAGATAACCGACCCCGAGCAATTGGTTTTGGATATTGCCAGTTTACCGTCTTATGTTAGCAAAACCACTGTTTCTGAAGGAATCTATCAGAAAAAGTTCAGTGATGGCGGAACCATTACATATTCTGTATATCAGAATGATAAGAAGGTTGACTATAAGCCTGATTATGTTTTAGCATTTCCGCGAGCTAAAGTTTATACCGAGCAGAAAGGCGTTACCACATTCAGAGGTAATAATTACAGAGACACCGCTTCATACGGAACAAGGGATATAAAAGAAAAAAAACTTGAGATAATCTGGGAGCACGGTACAGGTGCGATCAGTGCCCACAACAGCTACTGGCCCGGCTCAGGATGGACAGGTCAGCCCATAATAATAAATTGGCCGGAAGAGACCCGAAAGATTATGAATCTCAACTCAGAATTCAAGAATAAGGATTTGATCGAGGTAATCTATCCGATTTTGGACGGGAATATTTACTTTTTAGATCTTGAAACCGGAAAGCCTACCCGTAATAAAATAAATCTCGGATTTACAATTAAAGGTACAGGTATGGTTGATCCCCGGGGTTATCCTTTATTCTATACCGGAATGGGTTTAAATGAAAACAACGGCAAAACGACTGAGTTTAAGTACAGAGCTTATAATCTATTGGATCAGAGCGAGATTTTCAGCATTATGGGAAGAGATGCTTTATCCTACAGGGGTAAATGGGGAGCCTTTGACTCTTCGGGTGTATTGAACAAGGAAACCGATACCCTTATAAATGTAGGAGAAAACGGCCTTATTTACAAGACTAAGCTTAATACGAAATT
>CAYWXN010000100.1:0-6646 GCA_964462075.1 uncultured Ruminiclostridium sp.
AATTTAATTGTTTTATTAAGACATTTTGTTTTTATGTATTCTTTAATGTTTTCTCCGTTTAAAACCTTTGTGCGTTCAGAATAAATAATCTCGCGCTGTTGATTCATAACATCATCATATTGGAGCACGTTTTTACGTCTTTGGAAGTTGATTCCCTCAATCTTTTTCTGGGCGCTTTCTATGGCATTGGATAGCAGTTTTGCTTCAATTGGTTGGTCCTCGTCCAAGCCTAGGGCATCTACCATTCTTTCCATGCGGTCAGATCCGAAAAGACGCATCAGGTCATCATCTAAAGCAATGTAGAAGCGAGTTTCACCCGGGTCGCCCTGACGACCTGAACGTCCTCTTAGCTGATTGTCAATTCGTCGGGATTCATGCCGCTCGGTACCTATAATCTTCAGTCCGCCGGCTTCTATAACCTGTTCTTTTTCTTTATCTGTTTCTTTCTTAAACCTTGCATATAATTCCTTAAATATTTGACGCGCCTTTAAAATTTGCTCATCATTGGTTTCATCAAAACTTATGGATGCCAGAATCAGAGCCTCTTCCATGCCCTGCTTTCTCATTTCCTGCTTGGCGAGGAATTCCGGGTTACCACCTAACATAATGTCGGTACCACGACCTGCCATGTTGGTTGAAATGGTCACAGCACCAAATTTACCGGCCTGTGCTACAATTTCGGCTTCCTTTTCATGATATTTGGCATTTAAAACATTGTGTTTTATACCATATTTTTTGAGTACCCCGCTTAGCATTTCTGAGGTTTCTATGGATATGGTACCCACTAAAACCGGTTGCCCTTTTTTATGACTTTCCTCTATATCCCGAACCACCGCCGCGAATTTACCGTTTTTAGATTTATAGACAACATCATCATTATCTTTTCTTATCACAGGCAAATTGGTTGGAATGGGTATAACATCCAATTTATATATAGCTCTGAATTCCTGTTCTTCGGTGAGAGCTGTACCTGTCATACCGGCAAGTTTTTTGTACATTCTAAAATAGTTCTGGAATGTTATTGTGGCAAGGGTCTTACTCTCATGCTCTACCTTAACTCCTTCTTTTGCTTCGATTGCCTGATGCAGACCATCTGAATAACGGCGGCCGTACATTAGTCGTCCGGTAAATTCATCGACAATAATAACTTCTTCATCCTTAACCACATAATCAACATCATTTTTCATGAGGCCGTGAGCTTTCAGCGCCTGATTAATGTGATGTGATATGGTCATATTCTCAATATCCGAAAGATTTTCAACCCCAAAAAACTTCTCTGCTTTTTCCATACCTCTTAGGGTCAAGGTAGCTGTGTGCGCCTTTTCATCTACTATATAATCATAATCTCTGTCATCAAGCTGTTGTTTGTCATCTGTCTCCTTGACAACGATCTTAGAAAGCCTTCGTGCAAATGAATCTGCCTGCCTGTATAAGTCAGTAGATTTTTCCCCCTGGCCGGAAATAATCAAAGGTGTTCTTGCTTCATCTATTAAAATTGAGTCTACTTCGTCCACAATTGCATAGTTTAAGCCTCGCTGAACCATGTTTTCCTTATATACAACCATGTTATCCCGAAGATAATCAAATCCAAATTCGTTGTTGGTTCCATAGGTAATATCACAATTATACGCTTTTCGTCTTTCGTTATTGTCCATATCATGAACTATAACACCTACAGAAAGACCCAGAAAATTATAAATCTTACCCATTAGCTCAGATTGATACTTAGCCAAATAGTCGTTAACAGTAACTAAATGAGTGCCCTCACCTGTAAGAGCGTTCAGGTAAAGAGGCAAGGTAGCAACTAAAGTTTTTCCTTCACCGGTTTTCATCTCGGCAATACGCCCCTGATGAAGTATTATTCCTCCTATTAGCTGTACTCTGAAATGTCTCATACCCAACACTCTGATAGATGCTTCTCTGACGATCGCAAAGGCCTCAGGCAGAATATCATCAAGAGTTTCTCCGTTGGCCAGACGATTTTTAAATTCCTGCGTTTTTCCTCTTAATTGAGCATCGGATAGTTTTTTTATTTCAGGCTCCATAGCCTCAATTTCATCAACAATAGGCTTTATTCTCTTTAGCTCTTTCTCTGAATAACTGCCAAAGATTTTTTCTAAAATACCCATATTACAGCTCCTTTTTTGTTAATCTTTCAAGTACCAGTCGGTATCCGTCAGCTCCATAATTAAGAGCTCTGCTGACTCTGCTTATTGTTGCCTCGCTGGCACCGGTTTTCTCATGTATTTCTTTATATGTTTTTTTCTCTGTCAGCATGCCCGCAACGGCAAAACGCTGAGCAAAAGCTTTAATTTCTGTAATTGTGCCCAGATCCTCAAAGAAATCGTAACATTCTTCAACAGTTTTAAGTTCTAAAATTGCATCAAATAACCTGTCGGTATATTCATCCTTGAGCTTACTGTTCATATCTTCAACTCCAGTATTTATATGATAATTCTTAATAGATTATCTCATTAGCAACTATTATTTGCAAGAAATCACTGATGTCAGTATCATAGAATTACTTTTTTCCCCATTATTCTTATCCCCTCCAGGCTGAGAAGTTGTTCTTTAATATTCAA
Organism: uncultured Ruminiclostridium sp.; assembly: GCA_964462075.1. Taxonomy (GTDB): domain Bacteria; phylum Bacillota; class Clostridia; order DSM-8532; family DSM-8532; genus DTU059. The sequence goes on from CAYWXN010000100.1 coordinate 2,583, forward strand.
TCCTCCGCCGTAGCCTACAAGCTCACCTTTTGAGCCTATCACCCTATGGCAAGGTATGATAATGGATATCGGATTGCGATTATTAGCCATACCAACTGCACGGCATGCCTTGCCTTTGCCGATTTGAACTGCGATATCTTTATAACTCCTTATTTCCCCATAAGGTATGGTCTTAAGAGCTTCCCAAACCATCTGTTGGAATGGTGTTCCTTTTACAAGAACAGGTAAATCAAAAATCTTTCTGTTTCCTTGAAAATACTCGTCAAGCTGCTTTGAGGCTTCCTTTATTAAAGCTGTCTCCTTTACTTTCACACTATTAGGAACAGCATAATTCCCTAAGAAAACATCAGTAATTGCACCATTCTCTTCCCCTATACCTATTTTCCCGATTTCTTTTTCATAAAAGTATATTTTTTTCAAGGGAATCCCTCCTTCCATATAGTAAAATCAGTATACCCAGCATATCACACAAGTAATAGCATCTCAATAAAATGGTCTAAGTTGTATTATGTCATAATGTTAAAATAATAAAAGAATGATATTCAAATTATTGCCTAACTTATCTAATTCAGTTACAATAAAACAATACGGAGGAAATGATATTATGAATAACGGAATAACGGCACCTAGAGGCTTTTTGGCGTCTGGTGTTCCATGTGGGCTTAAAAAGAACGGAAATAAAGATTTGGCTATGGTTATCTCTGAGAACGATGCCACTGCGGCGGGAATTTTTACTACAAATGTGGTTAAAGGTCATTCTCTTATGTGGACCAGAGATAAAATAAAAAGCGGTCATGCCAGAGCTATGGTTATAAACAGTGGCTGCGCCAATGCCTGTTTAGGTGAAAGAGGCGATAATGATGCGGCTGATATGGCCTTATATGCCTCTTCATTAATAAAATGCGAGCCTCAACAAGTAATGCTAGGCTCTACCGGGGTTATCGGTTTTACTCTTGATATGGATAAAATTAAGCATGGAATAAAGGAAGCCTTCGATTCCTTATCAAATCAAGGCGGTATCCTTGCTGCAGAAGCTATAATGACCACTGATACTTTCTCCAAAGAAGCATCAAAATCCTTTGAAATAGACGGTAAGACAATCACTATAGGCGGTATGTGTAAGGGTTCGGGAATGATTCATCCAAATATGGCAACAATGATCTCCCTTATTACCACAGATGCAGCCATATCAGGCGAAATGCTGGATAGAGCTTTAAGGTCTGTTGCCGATAAGTCTTTTAACCGTGTATCGGTAGACGGGGATACCAGCGTTTGTGATCAGTTGGTAATTATGGCAAACGGTCAGGGAGGAAACACACTCATCAGTTCAGATAATTCAGACTATGAAGTATTTGTATCTGCTTTGCTGGAGGTTTCAATAGATCTCTCGAAAATGCTTGCCAAGGACGGAGAAGGTGCTACTAAACTTATTGAAATAAGAGCAGAAGGATGTAAGGACGTTGAATCGGCACACCTTATCCTTAATGCTATAGCCAAGTCTCCTTTAGTAAAGACCGCTTTTTTCGGGCAGGATGCCAACTGGGGCAGAATATTTACCGCTGCGGGTTATTCCGGTGCCGGTTTTGACCCTAATCTGGTTGATATTTATCTCGGCGATTTGATGGTATGTAAAAACGGTACCGGGCTTAGATTTGATGAAGACAGGGCTTCAGATATTCTAAAAAAAGATGAGATAATCGTAACTATTGATTTTAAAAGTGGTAAAATTAATGATAGAATATGGACATGCGATCTTTCTTTTGATTATGTTAAGATAAATGGTTCTTATAGAAGTTAAAACATTGTTAAACCAAAAATATAATGGGTAAAACTAATATAGTATTAAATTGGAGGGATTTTGATGGCCATTCAGCAGCTTGTTAAATTTTATATTGCAGATGAAGCCTTTGGCATAGGTATTAAACAGATTTTTCAAATCTTAAAACCTCAGGAGGTATTCAAGGTGCCAAATACCCCACCTTTTATAGAAGGGCTGATTAACCTCCGCGGCAAGGTTATGACTGTATTTAATCTAAGAAAACGTTTTAATATGCCTGATAAGGAGAATGATGAAGATACAAAAATTTTAGTAATCAGAATGGATGAGTATCTTTTAGGATTCACCGTAGACAGCGTTTCTGAAATCTTACGCGTTCAGGATGAAGACATAGTCGAGACACCTCCAACCTTAACCAATTTTGATAAGCGGTTTTTATCGGGTGTTGCCAAGGTAGAAGAAAAGTTGATTCTACTTTTGAATCTGGAAAAGATTTTAACACCGGACGAAGAGAATCAGGTTAAAGAAATGGTCGAGAAAAACGAATCACAGTTAATCGGTTAAAAAGAATAATGCTACTAAAAAAGGGGCTGTTTCAGTCCCTTTTATTAATCTCTTATTTTGGCTACACGAACAAGATTTCTGCCCGCACGTTTTGCCTCATAAAGCGCATCGTCTGCCCTGCTTATCAGCTCTTGAGATTTCCCCGCTGTTTCCGGGTATGTTGATACCCCTATGCTTATAGTAATTGTTGCCGAGACAACCCTGTCGGTAATATTAAGCTGGGAAACACCTATTCTAAGGTCCTCGGCTTTTTCTTTGGCTTGTTCCAAAGTAGTATACGGCATTAAAATTACAAACTCCTCACCGCCATATCTGGCAAAAACATCTTCTTTTCTGAGTGTTTTCATAATAAACGCCGAAAGGCTTTTAAGAACCAGATCCCCGAACAGGTGACCGTATGTATCGTTAAATTTTTTGAAATGGTCAATATCAAATATTATGAAAGACAAATCATGTCCCTTTTCTTGGGCTTTTTTATATTCTTCTTGAAGTTTATCGTTGAAATACAGACGGTTATATGCTCCGGTAAGTCCGTCCAGAGTAGCTAAGTCATGCATTTGCTGATATAATCTTGCATTTTCTATGGCAATACTGACCTGTTGAGATATAACCTCCAACAGCCTCATATTCTCATTATCAAATGCATCTTTTAGGCTATGCTCAATTAAAACAATACCTAAGGCTCTGCCTTTTGCTAATAGCGGCACACAAATCATGGCTTTAATGTTACGACCTTTGGTAAAGGGATAATCTTCTTCATTCACTGCGTTATCAATCATTGAATGGCCTTCTTCTGTAGAAGGTTTCAGAATATCACAGTTTATATAATCAGAAACGATTGCCAGATCCTTTTTATCAAAAATACTTGACACCTGAACCTTAAGCTTGTTATGCGGTCCATAGCACAGTGCTATTGTTGAGTGGGAAACACCCATAACACCTATAATGACATCATTTACAAACTTTAATAGCTCATTCATATCAAAAATAGAGGTAATGGCCTGTGATATTTGCTGGAGCGTATAGAACTCAGCAAGACTTGATGTTAACTTGCTGTTTGCTTCTTCAAGCCGGTTATTGGTTTCTATCTGTCTGTCATAATGGCTCTGTATCTCTTTTTTTGCCTGTTCCAACTGAACATATTTATCGCCTAAGCGATCAATCAAAACAGTATTTTCTTCCTCGCTTCTCGCATATTCATTATATATTCCGCTCCATATATAGCAAAAAAGATAAAACAGAACATATTGTACTATACTGATTATTATGAGATATGTAACATCATTAATGAGATTTTCTATTCCTTTTTTCGTGAACCATGTTGATATAATATACTGCGATAGTATCTGGACTATGAAGCTTAGCAATATATAAGGTCTTGTCTTTTTAAATCCTTTTGTCAGGCTTATGAAAGTAATTGGCAATAAAGCCACAAAGTAGAAGAATGCGCTATGATACATTGTACTTATAAATATGGCTACTATAATTATTTCCAAGAACTTGACTAATTCAAATGTTCTGCTTTTTTGAATCGTAATTGTATTTCTTGCATGAAGCACTTTATACACGCTTAAAGCAATAAAAAGGCATAGAAATAACCCTTGAAAAATAATAATATTAAAAACAAAAGGCTGCTTTATCATGAATGATTTTGCGAATACATCTTCTAAAATCAGAAAAACTAATATGACCCATCCGATTTTATTGATGTTGTGTTCATATT
>CAYWXN010000101.1:0-6643 GCA_964462075.1 uncultured Ruminiclostridium sp.
GTTTACCATGCCCGGAAGGAATTGAAATAAATACGTGTGCGAGGATGTCTCTTTTGATCAGACGTTCTCCATCCCAAAATTGGCTGACTCCCGATGCACAAGAAATGATGAAAAAAATCGAATATTGCATTGAATGTGGACAGTGCAAATCCCAATGTCCGTACGGGTTAGATACACCGAGCCTGTTAAAAAAGAATTATGAAGATTACATGAAAATACTTACCGGTCAAATAAAAGATTATTAATAGTAAAACCGTAACAAAAGGGGGCATACCATTGAGATAGCCCCTTTTTAGCGGGTTTTAAGATTCTTTACCAGAGCGTCAAAGTCACAGTCACATTATATGTCTTAAGGTTCAATCACAATCTTTGCATCATCAATGGTAACAATACTTGACTTGACTATTGAACCCTGAGCGATTGTGCCTTGAGCAACAAATTCTCCGGGGCTGGCAACTCTTGCGTAGTATACGAGCGGCTTTGGAGGATTATTTTTGTCATACTTTCCTACTACAAAAGTTACCTTTTGCCCGTCAAACTGACGATACCAGCATCCCATCAAATCTCTGACACCATAGCTCCAGGGGTTATCCAGAGGTTTCAATCCTGCCGGAGCATAATCGCTTATCTCATAGGTGTTGTCGATGGCGGCCTTGTCAATGGTGTAGGTGATTTCTACCTTAACCAGATCATCGGCTTCAAAGGTTGTTTTTTCCTTACCTGTAGCTGCGTCATAGTATTTGCGGATAAGGGTAAGATCTGAATCATTCTTCACATTGTCGGTGAAGGAGCCGGTAAACAGTGATAATACAGATACATCGCCGGTGACTTTGGTAATCTTCAAATCGTTAATATTGATTGAAGGAACCTTTATAACCTCGCAAAAACCGTCTTTAAGTTCAACATTGTAAGTTTTTCCACCCATTGTGTAAGAAACGGAAGCATCTGTATCGGGCAAAATATCAGTCATTTGGGACAGATACAAAGCCTTTTCCACTCCTACATACTGTGTCTCGGAAGAATTGTTTTGAACAAATGCAAAGAGCTTTGAAGCATCGGGGCTTTCTATTCTCGCTGCAAAAGCAGCCACCAGAGCGGTTTGTCTGTAAGAGGTATCAGTATCGTTCTTCTCAATCTTTACCCGGATATATGGGTCCTTGCGCTCAAGCTCGGGTGCAATTCGTTTCAGATAGATTTCATTTGCCTTTGTAAAGTCACCAAGAGCTTCATATGCCATTCCTAAATAGATGTATTCGTCAAGACTAAGGTTTTCCACCTGTGCAGCTCTGTTAAGATCAAGAAGCACGGGTTCTCCCAGCTCGGCTAAGGCAAACAGAGCTGCTGCCTGAACACCTTTTTCGGACATTACCGCATTATAGAAGTACATTTTTAATGGAGCGGTGTCTGTTACATCCTTCAACAAAGGTGTTATCAGGGCTGTAAAGTTCATATCGCTTCCGGCATATGGAAGAATTCCGTAACCGCCATCCTCATTTTTATACTCGGCGGGATTAACCTCAACGGGTTCAATATAGTATGCGTCGTTCTTTATTAGTTCCTTTAAAAGTGACCTTGCATAATTTGATACAAGCTTCTGGTCAAGGCGTTTTCCGTATTCCCATGAGAGATTGTGTAGAGCGTTAATCAGGCTGCCTCTTCCGGAATCGGTAAAAATTAATGTGGTAATTCCGCTTTTACCGGCGTCAATCTTCATACCGGTCGAAACCTTGTTTTCTATGACTTTTTCAATGGTCCTGTAAGAGTTATAAACAGTAATTGTGCGGCTTAGTGCATCAGCCTTGCCTGATTCAGATCTGGCTGTCATTACTACTGTATAGGTGCCTTCTGTAAGTGTCGGCAAGGGTAGATTAACTCTCTCATAAACCTTTGCTTCGGCAGTTTGTTTATACTCGGGGAGCTCTTTTATTGTAAGCTCAAAGGCTACCTTTTCGTTCTCGTCGAGACCGTCACCATAGGCTGTTAAACCTACAAAAGGTTTATCTCCCGCAAGGTAATCAAGGCTCAATGCATCATTTATAAAGAAGGGCATTGTGACCTTAGCTGATTGAATTTCAGAGCCTGCGAATAAATCGCTAGATACTGCTGCGGCAGCCAAGCTAAATGATGTAATATTATCGGGTAATTTGAAGGTATAAGTTCCAAGTCCGTTTGGACTTAAGGTAATTGTCTTAAACAGGGCGGTATCCTTAAATTCGGAGCGTACAGAAACCTTACCTCCATTATCCATGAGGGCGGCAGGTGCTTCCGGTGCGGCTGAAGGTGCCGGCACAGGCATAGCCATATCTGCCTTGGATTCCTGTGCAACCGCCATTTCAGCGCCGCCGGTAAGTCTCATTGCCCCTCTTGAATCATCGCGGGTACTTGCAGAACTGATGATTCCGTCACCAATCCAGCTATAGAGCTGTGCCAAAGGATCTATATACTGGCCCGAAAGCTTCAATAGGGCTTCGTCAACCAAGGAAATATTGACCTTTGCAGGTACGGGCTTTCCGTTAACATCCTTTGCTTCTAAACTGATGGTCATATTATCTCCGGGCTTGTAGGCTTCCTTATCGGTCTTAATGCTAAGATTGATTTTCTTTTCATTGTAATCGTAGATTATAGATGCATTTGTTCGAATATAGGATTTTCCGTTAAAGGCAATGCCGTGCAAAGAATAGTTAGGAGCATAATTCTCAGGGAAGGCCATACTTAAAGTCGGCTGGCCAACTACCTGATAGTTTTGAATCCCGTTTCTGGCCTCAACAAAGAGTGTGGGCATTACTTCCAGTGGTTTTTCCTTATTGTTAATAATCTGAACATTAACTGTTTCTCCGGCTTTATAGGATTCCTTGTCAGCTTTTAGGGTATAGTATTCATAATCCTGAGGATAACCTTTATAACCGTAGTTATAATAAATCCAGACTTCATTTTTTATGGTTCTGTTGTTCCCGTCCGCGGCAGTGACTTGGGCAGTATAATAGCCCTCATCATCGGGTTTTACCGTGAATTCATACCGCGCTGTACCGTCATGGCCGGTTGTCAAGGTTGCTGTTCCAACCGGAGTTCTCTTTTCGCGGTACTCGTAGGTCTTTCTGACCACCTTGTTTATAGCGTCGTATTCATCGCCGGTCTCAATTTTCTCCCAAGTTATGTGAGTAATGCTTAAGTTAAGCTTTTGTCCGGATATTACCTTACCTAAATAATTATCGTTTGTGTTGTCATCGTCATTTAAGGTATCAAGAACAACCTCATTAACGGTAATATCTATAATGCCTTTATTATCATTGATCTGGCCCATGGACAGTATATTTATATCGTTGGCAAAGACCCTGAAATTATAGTATTCGTTAATCTGTCCTGTTTCGGGGAATTGGGCGCTGACATTTATGCCGGCATAAGACTCTCCTTGCATATCTGCATGATAATCGGGTGTATGCTTAATCTCCAATATACCGTTTTTATCTGTAGTACCCTGCCCATTATAGTTATTATAGTATCCGTTTATATAGTAATTTAGAGGAACGTTTGCAACAGGAGTTCCGTCAAAAAAGGAGGCCTTTATTGTAAAGGTTATTTCCTCATCCACAAAAACAGCATTTTTGTCAGAGGTTATTTCAAGCTTGTATTGGGGCTTGATGTAGTTCTCAACTCTGAAATAGCTGCTTGAAAGAATCTTGTCGCCATCCTTAACCGTAATGGTATAGGAGCCGGGATCCAACTGTGGAAGTTTGATATTTCCTTCGTAAAATCCGCCCTCAGTTTTAAGTTTCAGTGTTTCCAACGGATTGGAGAGGAACGGTAAAAAGCGTGACATAATATTAGATCTCATTGGATAGTAGTAACCGCCGCTTGCAAGCTCAACGGTGATATCGTTAGGGTAAGAGCCATCGATACGGCTCTTTACAAAACCCCAAAATTCTACCGTATCATTTGGCTTGTAAAGGGTACGGTCAGTCTGGATATAACGCCAGTTTAAGCTGCCATCGTCGGTATAACGGTTATAATAAGAGTAAGAATAGCCTGCGTTTATAAGGCTTACCTTTCCGTCTGTGGTGGTTATCCTGTAAAGCTTTTGAGTATAATTATCATCATTGTCGTCTTTTTTTACATTCGGAAGTTCAACGAGACCTGAAGAACCGGATAAAAAGCCTTTACCCAATTCAAAGTCAAAAATCTCGGTACCTTTAACGGCAGTCTTTGATTTTAAATCATTGAGCCAGAAAAGAGTTTTGTCTTTATCACTTATGCTGTAGGAGGTTATATCTGAAATCTGCAGAAATGCTTGCGAAGAGAGCTCATCTGTGGATAATTCCACCAAATAATAGCCATGCTCCAGAGCCTCGGGGAACAACATATATTTTTGCTGCCATTTCTGAAGATTAAAGCTTTGCTTGAATTCAAGAACATCCTCAAGCTTAGAGGTGTCAATTCTATTTTTGCTCGATGCATAAGAAGCCCAATAGGGAGTCTCCTCTTTTTTCCTTATTGCCTTAATAAAATCATCCAGAGTTTTAAATCTGTAAAGATTTAGGGTAACTTCAGCCGAAGCGGTGCTGTCTCTGAGGTATAAATCAAAACCAACGGCAGGAACCTCGGTTGTACCGTATTCAATCCAACCCTGGTTTATATAGAGGTCGCCTTTGTATGGGTCGGCGGTGCTTTTTTCATCGGGAGAGGTTTCAAAGGAGAAGGTATAGTCTTCAGCCAGGGAAACAGCTTTATTTGCAGCAGTCAGCCCTTTTTTTATAGTGACCGTGTAAATAGTTCCTGACTTAAGCTTCTTCGGAATGAAGACTGTGGTGTATCCGTTTGTTTCAAAGCGTCCATTAACTTTTGGGGTAATTTCAAAATATTTTGAAATGTTTTCAACATCGGGGTAAGAAAAATACATTTCAATGCCTGTATCCACGGGAACATTTGAAGAAATATTATCAGGCAGGCTGCCCAGAACCGTAAAATCACGTTTTGTCTGAAACGCAAAGCTGACTGTACTTCCGTCTTGTGTTTTAACATCAATAAAATATATCTTATTTTGCTCTAAAGGCTCGGTCGGCTTGAGAGAAAATCTACCGTCAGAGATAGGTGTGATGGTAAACATCTTGCCTCCGCGCATAGAAACATTCTCTTTTATATAATCTATTGTCAACGGGGATTGTGAGCTTAGTAAAAAACCGCTGTCAAGTAAGACCCCTGAAGCGTCCTCCTTCTCGGGTACAATTAAAAAGCCGCTTCTGTAAGTGTCGGCAGAAACCTTAGTTACCGGTGCAATTGGGTTAGCAAACCACATTACCGAAACACAAAGGACAAGAATCAAAAAAATTGCCATAATTCTCTTCCACATAAATATTACCTCCTAATTATATCAAAAAAGAGCATATATACAATTAGACGCGTTAATATAAGGATGGTTTACTTTAATTATAAACTTTTTCCGGCGGAGTGTGGTGTAAATTAATTTGTAGTTTATAAATTCTAATCGATTTTTAACTTCTATAATAGGAATGGCTAATGATTATTCTTTAGAATAGGTATTGTTAAATCTTAATGCTAAAGCAAATGAAATTTAAGGAGCGTAATAAAATGTTTATTAAAGAAGTAGATTCAAAGACTATTCAAAATACGATACACAACGCTGTTTATACTATATCAAGGACTTTAGATATTGATACCAGGAAAGCAACGAAATTATTTTATAGTACAAAGACCTCTGATCAGCTCTTAAACCCATTAACAGGAATGTCGCAGGAGAATTATGATTGTATTGCTAAACTTGCCATCAAGGAAATAACTAATGTACATAAGGAAATGTTTGCAGTAAAGAAGGTTGAAGCTTCAAGACGTTATCTTTTTGGCAAAGCTGCTTTTGTATAATATATTGTCGGCTGTTTAAAGGGAAAAGAGAAAATATGAAGTATATGTTTAAAGGAGTTACTTATTTATTGAGTATCTTCTTTTTTTATGTAATGCAAAATAAGACTTGAAAAAATTAGGATTGTGGTAAAATGTAGAAGGAGTAAATTAACTTTTGTGAAGGTAGTTCTATCACCATGCGAAAAGTCAATTACCCGATATTGATAGAAACGGGCCAAATTTTTGTAATAGACTCATTATCGTTATAAAAGCCAGTTTAATTACGGGTATAAAAAACACTGGACAAATGCTTTCATGAGTTATAAATTAATATAAAAATATATAATTTGAAAAGACTAACACATTATGTTGTTATGTCACTATGCTTCAACTTATATTAGCAAGTGAGGTTAATTTATGATTATCGGTGTGCCTAAGGAGATTAAAAACAACGAATTCAGAGTGGGAATTACACCTGCGGGAGTTATGGCCTTAAAGAAAGCAAATCATGAGGTTATTATTGAAAAGGGTGCAGGTATAGGAAGCGGCATAAGCGATGAAGCATACACAAATGCGGGTGCCGATATAATTGAATCAGCCGGAGACATATATCAAAATGCCGGTCTTATAGTAAAGGTAAAGGAGCCGGTCGAAGAGGAATATAATCTCTTAAAGCCGGGCTCAGCAATTTTTACATATTTGCATCTTGCGCCGGATACCGAATTAACTAAAATACTTCTGGAAAAAGAAATCACCGGGATTGCCTATGAAACCGTACAACTGCAAAACG
>CAYWXN010000102.1:0-6600 GCA_964462075.1 uncultured Ruminiclostridium sp.
CGACTAAAGGTTCCATTGTGTGCATTTATAGCCAAGACAATGTCACATTATTCTTAAAATGCGGTAAACCTAGCTGCCAGGCTGTCACATTACATCTCGCTGCCTAACATGTTCTCAACACCGCTCATAAACTTATGCCAGTTTACGTCCTCCATGTATATGCAGAATAGGACTTCATTGATTCCATTGTCCTCTACAAATTCCACAATGTTTTTTCCAGTTAGGTTTATACTGTAAAATCTTGAATCGACAACATAAATCTCTTCATAGTGGGGCACCAGAAAAGGTACTAACATGTTGCCAAAGGAGTCTTTCACAACTAAAACCTTTTTGCCGTTTTTAATATCTGTCTTAACTTTACTCCATGTTGCCCCGCCTGAGCTGATGAACGCCAGATATTTTTTACTGATATCATCGGTATATTTTAAGTCGATTATATCAGCTTTAGTACCCTCATTCCCTTTATATGTAGTAAATTCGTGGTTGTTTAAAGGCTTATAAGCAACAATATTATCCGGGTTTTTCTCAAGGCTCTTATCCAAGGTTTTTGTATAAGAACTACCCAGGAAATCTCCCAAATCTATTTTTTCAAATTGATCAAGAGAAAGAGGTGTATCCCCCTTGCTGCTCATGAATTCGCTATATCCGTAATAAGCCCCAAGCGCAGTCCAGTGATGATCGGTTCTAAAGTAAATATATTCATCCTTGTATTTGTTCAAAGCATCAAAGACATCAACAGATAAAATGCTGTCATTTAGCTTGCTCTTTAAAAATCCGAGTGCATCATTTTGTGAATCTGTTATACCCTTGTACTTCTTAAGCTGCATAAACTCTCCGTTTGTAGGAGGAATCATAGAATAGATTTTCACTCCGTCGCCCATCTTCTCACTGTATTTATTTAAGACTTGTGCATAGTATTCAAAGCTTTCCTTATTAAATTTAAACAGCTGAACAGCCTTACCATCCACAACCATCCAGTATCCTACATTAGGGCCATCCCCATAATCCTTTTCAGGTTCAGGCGCCGGTGCGGGAGTTGCTGTTTCGATATTTTCGGCAGATGGATAGGAGTTTTCCAAAGTATCGGGAGCTCCCATACCTGTCGGTGTCGGAGATATGGTTTCTTTCTCATCCTCCGGTATATTCGGAGGTAATTGTACATCCTCAACAGCTGTAACAATGGTTATGTCAGGCCCTAAAAATGCCATCATCTTATTTACATCCCTGCTTATCTTCACCAGATTGTCTCTTAGAATAAAGGTATCGCTGTAATACTCCTCAAAATCCCTCTGGTAATTCCCCTCAACCAGGTTTGACAAAGATAAATGAGGCATAGTTTTGAGCGCTCTGTTCTCAAGATTGGATACTGTAGGCTTGTTTGGATTGATTATGTTAACCAAGCCCAACAAAGTAATAAATATTATAAAGAATAATGTATCGATTTTAATTATCTTTTTCAAAGTCGTACCTCCCTAAACTCCCATAAGTATACCAAAGTGTAACCGTATGGTTCATGCCGTTAATATAGCGGTCGTTCCATCCGAAAACTAAAACTTAAAATACATAAACGGGCTGTAGGATTGTCCCACAAGGAAAATCACCGATAGTACAAGAATGGCGATGTTGAAAACCGGCTTACCGAATACTTCAATAAACTTAATAAACTTTCCCCCGTCTCCCTCTCCCTTGATTTTTTTGAGTATTCCGCTCATAACGGGCGTACAACCGATTAGAGCAATAATGAGAAACACCGCATTATTCCAAAAATGTATATTAAGCTCCGGTCCGGAGATTCCTCCGGCTCCCCGCCCGAACATTATTCCTAAAAATTCAAATGCCTGCCCTATATCGCTGTGATAGAAAAACACCCATCCCACAAGAACGGCAACCCACAGATAAAGTCTTGAGAATATTCCCGGAAGCTTCTCGAAAAGTTTGAGTAGAAAAGCTTTTTCCATGACAAGCAGCACAAAATAATACAGGCCCCAAATCACAAAATTCCAATCGGCGCCATGCCATAATCCTGTGAGTGCCCAGACAATAAATAGATTCCTTATTTTGTGTTTTCTGTTTCCGCCCAGTGGTATGTAAACATAATCCTTAAAAAAACTCCCCAGTGAGATATGCCATCTTCGCCAGAACTCGCTTGCTGATTTTGATATATACGGGTAATTAAAATTCTCCTTATATTTAAAACCAAACATACGCCCGAGGCCAATAGCCATGTCTGAATAACCGGAAAAATCAAAGTATAGCTGAAGGGCAAACATTAATATTCCAAACCATGCTCCAAGCAAAGGGAGTCTTGTATAATCACTGCCCAAAAATGACTCTGCCGCTTTCCCGGCTGTTCCCGCCAGAATAACTTTTTTCCCAAGCCCGGTAATAAAACGGCTTACTCCATAGTTAAAGTCCTTGAAGGTTTCCACTCTGTTGTCGATAGCCTCGGAAATATCCTTATACCGAGTAATAGGTCCTGCCATAAGCTGGTGAAATAAAGAAACATAAAGAAGGAGCTTAAACGGCGATTTCTGTGCTTCCGTTTCTCCTTTATATACATCCACCAAATAAGAAATAATTTTGAATGTATAAAATGAAATACCTATTGGCAGACCGACTTCCGGCACTTGTATACTTGTTCCCAACAAACCGTTTATATTGTCTATAAGAAAACCTGAATACTTGAAAAGGCCAAGTATCAGAAGGTTCCCGATAATTGAGGCTATTAGGGCTGCCTTCCCTTTATGGCTTCCTCTGTGCTTTTCAACAATCAGTGCTCCAAAATAGCTAAAGCCTGTTGATAATAAAAGAATTGAAATCCAAACAGGTTCGCCCCATGCATAGAAAAGAAGGGATGTAATTATAAGCAACCAATTTCTATAGGTTCTGTTCTTAATGAGATAATATAACCCCAGACAAATGGGGAGAAAGTTACATAGAAAAAACAAGCTTGAAAAAACCAAAAATAATGCCCCCTTAAGTCAATAGAATCAAGCATTAATCAAATGAGCCGTAAAACTTCTGCATAATGTAAAATGATGGCTTTTTATAACTCTTATCTGCGGATAGCAGCCCCTTAATATTATAGTAATTCTGCATAACCTGTAATCTTCTGGGACACCTGAAATCATACAGTATCCATGGGTTTATACCTTTTACATAAGGTATCCGGCTAAGGGTACTTATCTGATTCTTATATACCTCTAATTGATGATCCTCGGTATAAAGGTCATCCTTGGTCCCGCGTGACCCCGCTTTGGCATCCGCACCGAATTCACTTATGATAACCGGCTTTGAGGGCTTGCTGTTTTCAAAGATTCTGATGAGTTTTGAAAAGTCGGGTTCGTACCACCCGTAATATTCATTTATCCCAATAACATCCACGTAATCGGCCAGCCTGTCCGCTATTTTCAGCTCCACATGATCAACTAAGCATGCCGCTGATATAAGTCTTTCAGAATCAAGCTCTTTAGCTTTCTTTGCAAGAGAGCTCATGAATTCAAGCCTTTCATTGGTATCCGCATTTTCATTTCCGACTGACCAAATCATAACACTGGCTCTGTTTGTATCCCTTTTAATAAGCTCTGTAAGCTGATTTTCTGCATCTTGATAAGTAGCTTTATTTCTGAATTCTATTGCCCAATATACGGGGATTTCTTCCCAGAGCATAATTCCCATTTCGTCAGCAATTCTCGCAGCTTTCTCTGTATGCGGGTAATGAGCAAGACGCATAAAGTTACAATTCATCTCCTTAGCCAAACGGAAATTTTCCCTTATCTCTTCCTCTGTCATGGCTTTGCCATTTTTCACGCTTTCTTCATGGGTGCAAATACCTTTTAAGAATATCTTTTTGCCATTTAGGATTATATCGGTACCTTCTGTTTTTATCTCTCTGAAACCGACTTTTTCCGTCAGACTATCCTCTTCATACGACAATTTTACTTCATAAAGTTTGGGACAGTCAGGGCTCCACAATTCAGGCTGCAAATCCAGGACTGTTTGCCCAATACCATCTTTTATAGCAATTTCTTTTTCTATCTTTAACTCATCTATTTTAAGAACTGCCGTACCGTTTTTATTGCTGCCATCCACAGCGATATAGACTTTAGCCTGTTTGTAGTCACTACCTTTAATAAGATTTATACGGAAATCCTTAATAAAAGTTTGAGGAAGCCTTATAAGCTCTACATCCCGATAAATCCCGCCATAATTGAACCAATCGGTATTCTCACATGGTACATTTGTTCTCTTACGTGAATTATTAGCTACAACCAGTATCCTGTTTTTTTCCTCTAAATAGTCAGATACTTCAATATAAAAAGGTGTTGAACCTCCTTTATGCATACCTATGAATTGCTTATTCAGAAATACCTTCGCTTCATAATTAACAGCGCCAAATTTGATAAAAACTCTTTTTTCACCTTTGTTCTTGTACTTGAACAAACGCGTAAACACTATGCTGCCTTCGTAATGGAAGTATTTATCCGAATGCATATTCCAACAGGATGGAATCTTCATTTTCTCCCATAAATCAAAACTGAAATCAACCGGGTATTCTCTCCCGTCTTCATCATAATAGTTTTCCTCATACCACTTAGATCTTAAACAGTTATCATATTGATCAACGCCAAAGTTCCAATTGCCATTCAATGATTCCTTGTCTCTGGAATAGTCAAAAATTAAGCTGTCGCTGTTTATAAGCTTTGAATAATAAATGTTTTCAAAATCAACTTCATGGATATTTCCTACAAAATTACCGGTATCCTTATTCTCCATATTTGTTACGAGCCCTTTCAACTTCAGCAATATTTTTTATAATATTAGTAAAAGAAGAAGTATGGTAAATAACCCTGCTTATTCTTTACTTTGATTATATACCATTATTGATCTGATTTAGCAACAACTCATTACCAGCAAATTTGCAATACGCTCGTTTAATGTTTCTATCCTTTATATTATCCTTAATGAAGCATATAAGTTGATATTAGTTATCTATAGTAAATATTAGGTGTTGATAATAGCAAATCTCTATTGACAAAAGTCGGGCAAAAGTATACACTATCTAAAAATATAGTTAATGGCAATGAAGGGGAAAACAGCATAAGAAGATATACAGAGAACTTATCATTTGCTGCGAGATAAGGTTTGGACTTGTGTGAAAAATCACCCCAGAGCTATCAGGCTGAAACCCAGTTTTTTGAAAAGATTGTCTATTAGGCTTGATCGATTGATAATCGTTAAAATATCAGCATATGGTGTTAATTTCCCATTATGCGCTGAGAGGCTGTTATATTACAGCAATTAAGGGTGGTACCGCAGAACAATAAAGTTTTGTCTCTTTTAGAATAAAGAGGCGAAGCTTTTTTTAGTATTATTGATGATATTTCCGGAACAGGAAATTCTATATAAAAATAATATAAAAGCGAGGAGAGAAAAAGATGAAAAAAATTATTAGCATTGTACTACTTATGGCGCTAACAGTGACGCTTATCTCTGGTTGCGGAGGCTCCGCTAATACCAACGTAATCAAAATTGGTATTAACTACGAGCTTACCGGCGAAGTTGCTTCTTATGGTCAGGCATCAGTAGATGGTATTGAGCTTGCAATCGAAGAAATCAATGCAGCAGGCGGGATTAACGGAAAAGAGATTGAAGCAGTCAAATATGATAATAAATCAGATAAGTCACAAGCTACCACCCTTGCAACCAAGCTTATGACACAAGACAAGGTTGTTGCTGTACTTGGGCCTGCAACCTCAGGTGCTTTTAAAGCAACAATTCCCGAAGCTAATAAGAATAAAGTTATTGTTGCATCAGGATCAGCGACCGCAGATGATGTTACCGTAGATGCCGGTGGTGTTAAAGAATATGCTTTCCGCATTTGCTTCAGTGATTCATATCAAGGAACTGCTATGGCGAACTATGCTCTTAAAAATATGTCTGCGACCAAGGCTGTTGTTATCATGGATAACTCCAGTGACTATGCAAAGGGTCTTGCCGCAAACTTCACAAAGACATTCGAAGCAGGCGGCGGCAAAGTTGTTGCTACAGAAGCTTTTGTAGCCGGTGATACTGATTTTAATGCCATTATAACAAAGATTAAAGGCAATGATTTCGATGTTATCTTCATTCCGGGATACTACAATGAAGCCGGTCTTATCATTAAACAGGCACGTAATCAGGGAATTGACACACCTATTCTTGGTGCTGACGGTTTCGGTGCTCCCGAGCTCACTGAGCTTGCCGGTGCAGATGCTTTACATGATGTTTATTTTTCCAGCCATTTTTCATCTCTTGATAAAGATCCTTCCGTTACAGGCTTTATTGAGAACTTTAAAACAAAACATGGTAAAGAACCCGACCAATTCGCTGCCCTCGGTTATGATCTTGCTATGTTTATAGCAGATGGTATCAAACGTGCCGGAAGCACCGATACTGTAGCCATTAAAGATGCATTGGCCGCTACAAAGGACTTTAAGGGTATTACCGGCTCCTTCAGCATGGATGAAAACCATAACCCAGTGAAAGCTGTTGTTGTCGTAGGTATTGAAAACGGCGTACACGCTACCAGTGAAAGGGTTGCACAATAGGATTAGATTA
>CAYWXN010000103.1:0-6555 GCA_964462075.1 uncultured Ruminiclostridium sp.
AGCTACATCTTTAATGGTTGCTGCTATTTTGACCACCTACAATCGCGAAACGTTTAGCTCTATATTTATTCTAGCAGGAATTACTTTTTGAGTCAATATAAAAAAGGTTGTCGCATTATTAAATATGTAGTGTAAAAGGACCTGCCAATGAATCATTGACTAATTGATTCGATTACAGCTCCTCTTGCATCTTTAAAGTTTATCTACAACAATATTAATATATACTTATATTTTTAAATGAATAGCTATAGCCTCAAGTTCTTGCTTTATTTCTACATTAAGAATGCCATTTCTTAATGAGACTCTATTCCCAAAGGCACTGTATATATTATGAATTCTTAATTCATTATCAACAGGAATAGTGATTTCATTCGGAAACTCCTCATGGAACGAATGTATAATAACCAAAGCTTCCTTGTTGTCGGCAGACTTTCTCACAATTCCCTGCCATCCTTCTGGATTACGGTAGCTTTTTATTTTTGGACCGTAAAACATAGTTGAGCCGTTTATAATAATGTCAGAAACCGAATGATAAAAGCTTATTCCTTCATCAATCAAATCCCATTGTTCCTTATTTAAATCGTAAACATCGCCCGATAAACACATTACGCCAAGGAAGGTGTTCACTATAGAGTATACGATTCTCTTCTTGCTGTCCGATTTTCTTAGTACCGCCCAAATCTGGGACTGGCATGGATTAATTACCCGATGCAGATTGGCTGCGATAATAGGGATTTCATCACATTCATGGGCATCAGAAAAGGAAGCCATGTCGCATAATGCCATCATTGAAGGCTCAAGCCGATGTCCCCCTGAGGAACAGTTCTCTATAGCAATATCGGGTATTTCCTCCCTAATTCTTCTGAAAAACGACTGAGTGGCTAGAACCCTCTGCCTTAAGCCTTCTCCCAGGGACTCATTTCCGTCACAACCCACACCGATAGTTTCGTTATAATCTACCTTGAGATACTTAAAACCATATTGCTTTAGCATCAATATGACTTTTTCATAAAGGTAATCATTAACCCAGGTATCACACATATCCCAAAAACGCCTGACCCCTGAAGTGATGACCTTTCCGTTTCTCTTTAGAAGGTGCTCTTCATTATTATATGCTTTTGCTTTTTGACAGCAGTTTTCAAACTCAAACCATATCCCCGGTTGCATCCCTACTTCTTCTATCATACGCACAGTTTCTTTAAGTCCTTGGGGAAACAATTCAGGGCTTACAATCCAGTCACCGACTGTAGTATCCCATCCATTTTCCTTATCTGCACTCCAACCGGCATCAATGACAAAAACATCCACGCCTTTGTCTTTGATAATATCCAGAATTTTTTTGATGTTCTCATGAGAAGGGTACCCCCATGTGGTACAAAATTCATTGAATAAAACCGGCAGACTTTCAAATTTATTTATTTTATTAAAATGATCTCTTTGTATCGTCAGTAATCTTTGGGCGACCTCATCAACACTTCTTCGACCAACAGTCAAGTATGCTAAAGGTGTTTCAAATTCCTCTCCGGGCATCAATGTTTTCATCCAGTGGCCGAAGTCATAATCGGCAAGCCCGCCTGACACACATAAAGCATCATCTTTCCTGTATAATTCAATCTGCCAGGATGATGCGCATGCTAACTGGGCTGCCCAAATTACTCCTATAGAGGTATCTTCTACCGCTACAAAAGGAAAATACTTTCTTACCGGCATGGAACCAACCTGACCGAATTTTTCAACCCTCACTCCATGCTGTGACCAGGACGGTTCAAGCTGTAAATCCTCAACCGTCTCTGTTATTAACCTTCCCTCATTACTCCAGCAACTCTTGAGTCTATGGACATTTAATCGTTCAGACGCCTTGCCATCAGCAAAAGGAGTGATTCCTCCCATGGAGAAGCTGGATAGCATTTCTAAATCGATGGGATTCTCGGATTTATTGGAATATATCGTTTTTAATTCAATGGCCTTCAACCCGTCAATATATTTCAATACATGCTTTACAATATGACCTCTGTCATTTTTTAAAACAGTGGTTACCGTATGACAACCATTTTTATTTTCTGTAAATTGACTGTCATACCTTAACACAGCGGTTGATTGTCCGTTTCTCATTGTATGACCGTTAGCGAATCCTCCGGAGAAGTCATCACCTCTTATATAAGCCTGAACAAGGGAATCCACGCTGCACTTCTTATTTGCATTTGCTTTCTCCTTTAAATCGACAGGCACTAGTTCAAAGCCGACATTGCCGGCATCATCTGTTAAATATTTAACCTGAATATCGGAAAAGGTAAATTCAGATAAAATCATATTTATATATCCCCCATGTATCCATTAGTTATCAGCTAAACTTCAATTTTATCGGTATATTAAATTTTAAATAGTGATATTGATTTTTCTAATTCTTCTGCCAGACTGTTCAATTCTTCTGCCAGGTTTGATAAGATTTCTGAAGATGCACTCTGTTCCTGTGCGCTTGCAGAGACCTCTTCTGAGGTTGCGGCTGACTCCTCTGAGACTACTGAAACTTTTTCCATTGTATCCATCACTACAGTTTTGGAATTTAAAACAACCTTTAATGAGTCTTCAACCTCATTGATCATTTTTGATATGGCTTCCATCGAACTTAAGATGGTTTTAAAGGATTTGTCGGTCTCATAAACCGCTTCTGTTTGCTTCCCGATTATTAAGCTTGAACGGTTCGCAGCATCAACTGTGATTGCACTCTTTTTCTGTATCCTTGAAATAATGGAGTTAATCATTACCGATGCGTCCTTAGACTGATCAGCCAGCTTCTTTACTTCATCGGCAACAACGGCAAATCCATGCCCCGTAGCACCTGCCCGTGCTGCTTCAATGGCAGCATTCAATGAAAGTAAATTGGTCTGTTCTGATATCCCTGTAATTACCTTTGTGAAATTTTGTATTTCCTTCATATCGTTATCAAGACTGTTTATATCCTTAGCAATTTGTTCAGATACAGATTTGGTTTCAAGTGCCTTATCATTTAATGATTTCACGGCCTGTAATGCTGTCTCACTCAGTTTCTTTGTATCATGCACTACCTCTGCCACGCATAGGATATTTTCGCCGACCTTATTTATATTTTCGGAAAGATCCTCTAACTGCCTTACGCCTGTTAACATGTCTGCGGCCTGTTGGGATGACCCTTCTGCAATTTCTGCTATACTGACTGATACCTGATTGGAGTTGGAATTTGTGAGCGCCGATAATCGGGAAATTTCAGTTGCATTATTAATAACCTTTTGTGCGGAGTTACTGCTTTTATAAATAATCTCCTTTATATTCTCAACCATACCTCCAAAATTAGAAAGAACATCAGCTAGCTCGTCCTTTTTAGAATCTTTTACATCAAAAGTCAGATCCCCGTCCTTTGCAGTAAGCATCAGCCCGACCAATCTTTCGAGAGGTGCAGATATACTTGCTGTAATTACGTATGACAAGGCAAGCGCAGCAATTAAACAAATTGCTGCTATCATAAAAATTATTTTGCCAATAGCATTTGTTTCTTTGTTAAGGTATGAAAAAGGTATTGTCGTTGCAACAAACCAGTCACTCTCTCCGATTTTTGAGTAGGAGATGAGGTGTTCTACACCATCCAGCTTTATAGTAGAATCTCCCGAACCAAGAATGTTACTAATAAGCAAATCATCTTCAAAAGGTTCACCAATTATTGATTTAGAGTTTTTATCGGCAATTACTCTTCCCTGTGAGTCAAGTATAATAATTCCTGCCCCTTCTCCTAAGTCAATATCCCGAATACTTTTTAAAAAGTAATCTGAATGAATATATGTGTTTATTACTCCTATGGTCCCACCTGTATTTAAAGATTTTATAGCTCTTGACACAACAAGAATCTTTGAGCTCTCATTCTTCTTGGAGATAAAACTCCAGATTGGCTTACCCCCGCTTTTTTCTGCTGCATTTAGAACATTATTTATATCATCTTCAGAAAATTCCGAGTTTTGCACACCATTGGAAAATATGCTGCTTCCTTTAATGTAAATTTCCATTCCCCGCATTTCAACAATTGTTCTTGTTGTTATTATTGAGGTAATCTTTTGATTCAGTTCTATTGCTTTTAGGTTATCCAATGTATTGAACTTTTCGAGACCATTCTGAATATCTTTGTTTAGGATGAGTTCATTTGCCATCCCCTCGATTTGAGAGATTGAATTGGTCAAATTTTCACCAATCTGTATCGAAATTTGATTTGAATAGGCCCTTATTTTATTTTCCATGGCGTCACTTGATTTCTGATGTGATATGGTACTGTTAACTGCGAGTGGTACCAGCGCAATAATCAAAAAGGATATTATAAGCCTGGTTCGTATTTTGATATTTCTTAAAGCTCCCCCTAACGCGGAAAACAAAGTCTTTTTTTGTTCTTTAGGTTTTTTCCTTCGGGCTATAACCGGTTTTCTCTTTAAATTATCTTTTTTTAATCCAAGCAGCTTCATTTATGTTTCCCCCTAATTATGTCGCACAATATCTCTACGCTTTATTTCCCACCTTATCTTCACGTTAACCAATTATTTTAAAATTGCTCCTGCTGTAAGGGCGTTCTCTATCTGCTCATTTCCTATAATATAAACTATTATGGTAGGCAAGCTGGTAATGATCATGGCAGCACCGATCTGCCCCCAGTGATTAACTCCTATACTGACAAAGAAGTTCAAAAGTCCCACAGTTAAAGGTCTAATCTTGTCCTCAGCTCCTAAAATAAAAGCTAAAAAGAATTCATTATATGTGTTCATAAATATTAAAACGATTTGAGTGGCAATTGCGGGTCTGACAACCGGCAAAATGATCTTAAAGTATGTTTGATATACATTACATCCATCGATACAGGCAGCCTCCTCAAGTTCTACCGGCAAACCTCTGAAAAATGCATAAAGCATAAGAACACATGAAGAAAGCGCAAATGCCGAATAGGGTAATATCAGTCCCATATGGGTCCCCTTTAATCCTATTTTGTTAGTCATAATAAGTATTGGTATAATGACCACTTGAGCGGGAATTATTAAACCTAGGGAGATATAGCTCAAAGCAAAACCTTTCTGCTTCCATTTCATCCTGCTGATACAGTAAGCCAGCATACTGCCTAAGAGAACTGTGATAAGGATCGTACCTATAGAATAAATAATACTGTTTGACAAGTATCTTGGAAAATTAAATTTTTCCAGGGCGTCGCCGTAATTGGTAAACACCCATTCCTCGGGTAACCCGAAAGGATTAACGTAAACTTCACTTTTTGATTTAAATGATATATTCAGCATCCAGAATAACGGGAAAATAAAAGTCAGTCCGATGATGATCATAAGTGAGTTAATTAATGTTTTAGCTCTTTTCGGTTTCATGTCCAATTCACCATCCTATCTAATACTCAATTTTCTCTCTTGCTACGAAGCGATTAATAAAAAATGTCAAAACAAGGCACTCTATTACGAATATAATGGCGATTGCACAACCCTGACCGTAATCTGAGGCTGAAAACGCTTTATAATACAATTGGTAAATAACAGTTCTAGATATATCGCCGGGACCACCGGCTGTCATAGTCCTGACATGAGCAAACTGAGACATACATCCAAGTGTTGACAGAATCAACACATATTTTATTACATCCTGTAAAAGAGGTATAGTTATACTGAAACTAACACGGAAAAACCCTGCGCCGTCAATAGTAGCGGCCTCATAGTAGTTCTTCGGTATAGCCTTGATTCCTGTATAAAAAAGCAATGCATTAAGACCTAAATATTGCCATAGAAAAGCTATTGTAATAGCTATAACAACAGTCTTCTTATCACTGAGCCAAGCCAGAGCATATTTATCCATTCCGACTGCCCTTAAAATACTGTTTATAAGACCCCATTGGGGTTCGTAAATTGCGATCCACATTTGTGATATTACTGTTACTTGAAGTACGGCAGGCAACACACTGCCGGATTTAAATAACCTTCTGGGGGCATCAGTCATTGTATCCATAATAAGAGCAAATAACAAAGAAACCGGTAATCCTACAACGAGGGATACCAATACCATAATAAATGTATTTTTATTTGATCTCCAAAATGTTGGATCCTTAAGTACTTTTACATAATTATCTAAACCTACAAATCCCAAGCTTTTAAAGCCATCATTTTTTTGGAAACTAATTTGAATTTCAGGAATAATAGGATATACGACATAAAGTGTAAATAGCAGCAATGCAGGGAAAGCAAACAAAAATATTGCCAGCTTGTTGCCAAAATATTTGTTCATATTTACCACCTATTAAGTAGCATCCCTATATGAGCAAAGCTGCTCATACAGGGATGTCATTATGCTAAATTTTTACGAGATCTCTTTTGATTACTTAATTAAAGTTATCAGCCCAGATAGGATTGATAGTGTTAATGTAATCATCGGGAGAATAATCGCCTGTAAGAAGCATGCTGTTCTGTGTAGCAAATTCAGCTGACATTTGAGCATTAAATGTAGCAGCCCAGAATGAAGGAACCTTTATAGCTGAAGCAGCAAATTGATCTTGAT
>CAYWXN010000104.1:0-6421 GCA_964462075.1 uncultured Ruminiclostridium sp.
ATAGGATTTTTGAGGACAATAATTCTCTATTCAAATTCTTAGATGAGCCCAATTTTCAGAATACTGATTTAAATGCATGGTTTTGCAACTTCCTTAAAGAATTTGATATATATGATATTCCAGAAGAAAAAACTACATATTCTGTAGAAGCAGTTATGAATACAGCTATTTATAATATGGTTCGTAATGCTATTAATCCTGCATTAATTGCACGAATTAATGGTACAAGTATTTCGAACTTGGAAAAAAAGTATTACAAAAATGATCTGGGATTGATTGACGGTATAGATAAACTGATCAATTATGCAATAAGTAGAAATGACTATTACAATTATGTATGACAGCGAGCCGTGAAGAAGGGGGTACTTCAGATAACAATATTCTCACGCTTCGGGCGTGCTCACGGGTCGTTGCTACCACACCATCTCACCGGGCTGCAAGCGCCGCTAAAGGGCAGGGCTCCTGTGGTCAGGTTCGTAGGCGTCGTAAAATCGTTACGTTATGTGAAAGATGGCGGATATAAACTAATTCCATTATTAAAGGAGGATTGGCCATGTCAGAGAATAAGGAGCTTATTAAGAAGGATAATCTTGACAAGATAACAATCAATAAGCTTGTTGATGGATTAACAGGTTTTATTACTGCAAAAAAAGAAGATTATGCACGTTCGGCAAATAGGTTACTGAAGAGTTTATTTGCCCATGATTTTCTGTATGAATGGGACTATTATTGTCTAAAAGGTAAGATAGATTTGGATTATGAATCATCGAAGCCTTATATGAATAGCTTAAGTGAACTACTTGATTATTTAGATACTAATATTCCTAATCATGAGATTGGAAGATAAGATGCTTGCAATCGAGTATATGAAAATCGTTAAAAACCTAACTTCAGGGGAATTAATGGTTTTATTTACTACATATAAGTGTATCAATGATTATTCTCAAGATATAGGTCCTTTTGCAGCAAATTCATGGCTTAAGTATATTGCCGATAAATGCGAATTAAAATATCCAGACCTCGTTGAAGTTCATGAACAAAAGCTGATGGATTTAAATCTCCTAACAAAGCGTTCGTATGCTGATAGAAGTGGCGTTTCAACAGGTAAATATTTTCGGCTTACAGATTTTGGCTATAATTTGTGTTTGTTTATCGAAAAGTATGATGAAATAGTAGGCAAAGAGGAAGCATAGACTATTTTGGGTTTATTGCTTGCCACCCATCACATAACAATATTTTCACGTTTCAGGCGTTCTTTAGGGTCGTTGCTGCTACACCGGCTCACCGGGCGGCAAGCGCCGCTAAAGAGAAAGGCTTCGCTGGTCCGGTTCGTCGGCGTCGTGAAAACGAAACGTTAGGCGAAATCGGCAACTGTTGGAGGGGATAATATTAATGAAAATACCAAGAAACTCAAAGTGCACCTGTGGTAGCGGATTGATGTATAAACATTGCTGTGGTCTAGGAAATCCAATCACAGGTAACTCTATGAGTTTTATAAGTCCTGAAAGACAGAATGTTACCGATTTTGAGAGAGCCGTAAAAGAATATACAGGCCATTACCCTGATGATTATATTAAGCCTATCACGGTAATATCGTCAATTTTTAATATTTTAATTGACGAATCAAGACTACATAACTATTATGCGGTTTCTGGAATAATAATAGCTAAAGATGAACTTGAACGCAAAGTTGATCTGCACTCAGTCCTAAACCGGATGGCAGAAAACTATAATGTTGATTATTTTCATTTTACAGAAATTTTTGGTCGCAGTAGAGTATTAGGAAATAGAACAGCTGATTTTATTGAGGAATATTCAGAGGTTATTAGTAAACTTGAGATGTTTCCATTCTCTATATGTAAAACAAGAGAAGAAGTTGAGGCATTTCATAATCAACAGGGTATGAAGGATGAAGAAATATTTATATCGCTGCAATGGCAGCTAATATTTGAGATTTTTAAATTCTTAGCATTGAAGTTTGATATTAATCTCATCATTCATATGTGGCGTGAGCAAGAAAACATTACAACAGATAAACGGTTACTCCATCAGAAAAATACAATTGACTTGTTAAATACTATCCCCTTCGCTAATATTTCTATTTATAGACATTACGAAATTTTTATGAAGAAAGAGATTTTGTCAAGCTCATTAGCTGATTTAGTGGCGTATTTTACGACTCGAATTCAAAGCAAAAAAGACATTATGTCTGAAAAAAAGCTACTTAGGGATAACTATGAGATTTTAAAGCTTGTGTCAAAGGTTTTTAAAGAGTATAAGTTTATTGATGTTGAAAATCTGGATAAATATGTAGGAGAAATATTAAAAAGGGAGCATTACAGAAACAATAAAAGGGATAATAACCATGTCGAAAATTTATGAAATAATATGGTTGCCAACTTCGCCTAACACAGCTTTTACATTTAAGGGCGTGCTATTGGGAATGCGTGCCCACACCGTCTCACTGGGCGGCAAGCGCCGCTAAAGGGAAGGGCTTTGTCGGTCCGGTTCGTAAACTTCTTAATTTATGGTAAAATAAACACAAATAGTTGAGTTAGTATCATACTTTAGGGGGTAACTTATGTATCAGGCAGAACCTTCTCGTTATAAAACCATGAAATATAATCGCTTGGGGAAAAGCGGGCTTAAGCTTTCGGCTATTTCCCTGGGTTTGTGGCACAATTTCGGGGATGTGGACAGTATGACCAATATGAAGGCCATTGTTACCAAAGCCTTCGACATGGGAATCACACATTTTGATCTGGCAAATAACTATGGCCCTCCTCCGGGGTCTGCCGAGAGAAATTTTGGCCGCATATTAAAAGAGGAATTAGCTCCTTATCGAGATGAGCTTATTATCTCAACAAAAGCCGGTTATACCATGTGGGACGGTCCTTACGGCGACTTTGGTTCAAGAAAATATCTTCTGGCGAGCTTAGATCAGAGCCTCAAGAGAATGGGGCTGGATTATGTGGATATCTTCTATCACCATCGTCCTGACTATGATACTCCGGTAGAGGAGAGCATGCTTGCTCTGGATAGTGCAGTCAAACAGGGAAAAGCGCTGTATGTTGGTATTTCGAACTATAAAACTGAAGAAACAAAAGAAGCATACAAAATATTAAAAGAATTAAAAACACCTTTTGTTATCCATCAGCCGCGCTATTCGATTCTGGATCGCTGGATCGAAGAAGACGGTCTTAAGGATTATGCGGCGAAAATCGGCATTGGAATCATTGCCTTCAGTCCTTTAGCACAAGGAATGCTTACAAACCGGTATCTAAAAGGAATTCCTGAGGATTCCAGAGCAGGCCGTGGTGTATCACCTTTTCTCACCAAATCAAAAATTACCGATGAGCAACTGAAGATGATAGAAAGTCTAAATCGTATCGCCGTCAACCGAGGTCAAAGCCTCGCCCAAATGGCTCTATCATGGGTTCTGCGAGAAGAAAAGGTAGCCTCTGTATTAATAGGTGCCAGCAAGGTATCTCAGCTCGAGGATAATGTCAGATGTATTGATAACACATCTTTTACCGAGGAAGAGCTTAAAGCAATAGACAGTATTGTATTTCAAGATTAACAATTAAGTACAAAAAAGGACTGTTTCTTCGATCTAAACCGGTGAAACAGTCCTTTTGAATTTATTCAGTTTATTTACTCATTTATATCAATTTCTATATCCCGGTATTTTGAAAGACCTGTACCTGCCGGAATAAGCTTACCAATAATGATATTCTCCTTAAGACCGATCAACGGATCTATCTTGCCCTTTATAGCGGCTTCGGTTAAGACCCTGGTGGTCTCCTGGAATGATGCAGCCGATAAGAATGACTCAGTGGCAAGAGATGCCTTGGTGATACCCAAGAGCGTACGATTGCCCGTTGCGGGTCTCAAGCCCTGTTCCTCGGCAATAGCATTCTTCTCTTCGAATTCAAACATATCCACGAGACTACCGGGCAGCATATCGGTATCACCGCAATCTTCAATTTTTACCTTGCGGAGCATTTGACGGACAATAACCTCAATATGCTTATCGTTTATATCAACGCCCTGAAGTCTGTAAACCTTTTGAACCTCTTGTAACAGATATCTCTGCACAGCCTGAATACCTTTGATCTTCAAGATGTCATGAGGATTGACTGAACCTTCGGTAAGCTCGTCACCGGCTTCGATTTCTTCCTGATCCATAACCTTAATTGAAGATCCATAAGGTATGAGGTATGTTTTGGCATCGCCGGTCTCATTGTTGACAACCTCGATTTCCCTCTTCTTCTTGGAATCCTTAATGTGAACCGTACCGCCTATTTCGGATACTATTGCCAAGCCCTTAGGCTTACGAGCCTCAAATAACTCCTCGACACGTGGAAGACCCTGTGTAATGTCATCACCGGCAACACCACCGGTATGGAAGGTACGCATGGTAAGCTGGGTTCCCGGCTCGCCTATAGACTGAGCAGCAATAAATCCAACTGCTTCACCTGCATTACAATCCTCGCCATTGGCCAAGTTAATACCATAGCATTTGGCGCAAACGCCTACTCTGGAGCGACATGTTAATACAGAACGTATTCTGGCCTTCTTATATCCGGCTTTTTCCACCTTTTCTGCGAGGTCTTCGGTTATGCGCTCATTTGCCTTTACAATAACCTCTCCGGTCGTTGTATCAAGAATATCTGCAGGAGAATAACGCCCTACAAGACGTTCTGCCAATCCTTCGATGGTTTTACCACTGATTATGATAGGTGCAATGTCAATACCGTCTTCGGTGCCGCAATCATTTTCACGAATAATAACCTCTTGGGATACGTCAACCAAACGACGTGTAAGATATCCTGAGTCAGCAGTACGAAGCGCAGTATCTGCCAGACCTTTTCTGGCTCCGTGAGTTGATATAAAGTACTCCAAAACGTTAAGACCTTCACGGAAATTTGAACGAATAGGAATCTCAATGGTCTCACCGGATGTGTCCGACATAAGTCCACGCATACCACCTAATTGTCTAATCTGATTAATATTACCGCGGGCACCTGACTGGGACATCATGTAAACAGGATTAAAACGATCCAAAGAAGCTATTAACGCATTCTTAATATCCTCGGTTGTCTTGTTCCAAGCTGAGATAATTGCGTTCTTACGCTCTTCCTTGTTATACAAGCCGTTCTTATAATGCTTCTCAATTTCATCAACTTTTTTATCAGTCTCGTCTAAATACCTTTGTTTGACTTCAGGTATAGTCATATCGGTAACGCCAATGGTTACTGCGCCCTTTGTTGAGTACTTAAATCCTAATGACTTGATTCTATCAAGAACCTCGGCTGTTTTATTAGTGCCGTTTATGCGAATGCAGCGCTCAATAATCTTACCCAATTCCTTCTTGCCGATTAAGAAGTCTATTTCAAAATCGAACATAGTATCCGGATTAGTTCTGTCTACATACCCTAGGTTCTGAGGTATAGCCGTATTAAATATAATTTTGCCGACGGTAGTTTCAACAAGCTTGCTTCTATAAACACCATCTATTTTTTTATATACTCGGACTTTGATTCGGGCATTCAGACTGATTGCAGCGTTCTGATAAGCCATAATGGCCTCATCCGGGTTACTGAAAATCTTACCCTCACCGATAACACCATTGGTTACATTTCCATCCTTATCAAATTCAGCCTTTTTCTCGATGGTAAGGTAATAGCTGCCCAATACCATGTCCTGGGTAGGAACGGTAACAGGCTTACCATCCTGGGGCTTTAACAGGTTGTTGGCTGAAAGCATTAAAACACGCGCCTCGGCCTGGGCTTCGGCTGACAAAGGTACATGAACAGCCATTTGGTCTCCGTCAAAGTCAGCATTGTACGCGGTACAAACCAGAGGATGGAGTTTAATTGCACGACCCTCTACCAATACAGGCTCAAATGCCTGAATACCAAGTCTGTGCAATGTAGGCGCACGGTTCAAAAGAACAGGATGTCCTTTAATAACTTCTTCCAAAACGTCCCATACTTCAGGCTTTACACGTTCAACCATACGTTTGGCACTCTTTATATTATGAGCAAGTCCGCCTTCTACAAGTTCCTTCATAACAAAAGGCTTGAACAATTCGATTGCCATCTCCTTGGGAAGACCGCACTGGTAAATTTTTAGTTCCGGACCGACCACGATAACCGAACGTCCTGAGTAGTCAACACGCTTACCCAGAAGATTCTGACGGAAACGTCCTTGTTTTCCCTTTAACATATCCGAAAGAGATTTAAGCGGGCGGTTACCCGGGCCGGTTACAGGACGGCCGCGACGACCGTTATCTATAAGAGCATCTACAGCTTCCTGCAGCATACGCTTTTCATTTCTGACAATTATCTCCGGAGCACCTAAATCCAACAACCTCTTAAGACGGTTATTACGATTTATAACTCTTCTGTAAAGATCG
>CAYWXN010000105.1:0-6075 GCA_964462075.1 uncultured Ruminiclostridium sp.
TCTCCTTAATCTGCCATATACACTCAGCTATAACATAAAACGCAACCGTATTCCTCGCCCTCTTTTTATACATTCCCGCCTCTTCCTCACTCATTCCGGTTCTTATTAAGCAGTAGACCCAGCGAAAGACTGCTCCTACACGAATAAGAAGAACAAAGGCATCAGCCATTTGTTTTAATAAATCCATGGACTGATGCCTCCTTTATTTGAATGCCCCTTTTGCTATCTGCACAAGTCTTACTGTCTGATAAACAGTTCCCATTGCTCCGGACGGGTTTCCACCTGAAGTAATCATAAATTCTTGCAGGAACTTAGGTGTTCTTACTGAGAGCATAACGGCTGCAAGGCCCCAAAAGACATGGGCGTTTAACATCAGACCCACTCCCAGCTTAGCCAGGGCTATCTGAATTATAATTGAAAATGTACTTTGAAAGAATTTCTGCATATAAGTTCTGAATACACCTTTATCACTATCCAGCAAACCAACACAGGCAACAGGCAGACCGATCCTCAATATTAGCATTTCAAGCCCTCGCATGAGAAATTGAACATACAGAAAGAAGAATACAATAAAGAAGATCAGAGATACAATGGCTGTGAAGAGCCCTGCTGAAGCTACCCCGCTAATCAATGTTGAAAAGTCCTCCTGCATGCCGGTCCCGATTGCACTTAAAAGCTTATTGGTCATTTCATTGACTATTTCCACCAACCAGCCATAAAGGACAGGAAATGATACTGCTACAGCCAATGCCTTAAAAAAATTAGTGAGCAGCAATAGCGGATCTGCGTCAGCATCACCTTCTGTCCACAATACATATGTTTCAAAACCCTTCTTAAGAAACTTTAATACAATAAGACTGATTCCTAAAGCAAAGAAAATATTGAACACTTGGCTAAAACCATTGTTTCCAGATAGAGTTGACATAAAATTTTCTGCGTTAAGAGCCATAGGAACAAGTCCTGTGAGAATATTGTTTACATACGAAAGGCATCCGGTTAAAATAGCAGAAATCAGGAGTATGAGCAGTACCTCCAAACCTTTCCCTCCCTTCTTTAATCGTCATGGCCTACACAAAATATAAGCCCCTTCAAATAGTTCTTTAATTTCCCGAATAATTGAACATTTCGGTGACTTTTTGAGTCAGGGTTGGTAATACAGTGTCTTTAAACAACAAGTATAGACCACCCATTAATAACCCACCGATAACAACCGATATCAGAATTTTAACTGCCGTATCCACAAAACCTTCACCGCTATCGTTCTGTAAAGTCTTCATAATCTCAGTCTTTAGGCTGTTAGCCTTATTAAAACATTTGATTGCACCCTTGTTAATAACATCCTTCATATTCTACATCCTCCAAATTAATAATTAGTTTTTTATTTATCTGAATATCACTTATTTGTAATACCCAATGATCAGGTTAAGCGTGGCTGATCCCAGCACGGCTCCAACACATGAAATCACTGCTGTAACAATTCTGTTGTTCCATTTTTTCTGATCCATCTCATCAGCTGCCGATCGGCGTATGCAAAAATAGATGATAAGTAGTCCTGCCGCTACAGGTGCAAGAACCATCAACCAGGTAGTAGCGTCCTGAATTAGTTTTTCAGTACCCTTGGCAATCTTACTTCCCGCCACATCCGCAAAAGCCGGTACCGTGTTTATAAAAGTAAGATATATTAAAGTTGCTGCCATAAATAATTTCTTTTTTGCTTTGTCTATGTGACTTTTAATATTGTTCATAGAAACTCCCTTCCAATTATTTAAATTATTTTGAGATTATTTTAAATCCTGCAGATGATTCATAAATAGTTCTTCTCTTTGGACCTTAAGCCTTCCGGCATTCGTTGGGTATACTACCGGCATCTGATTATGTATCTGCTCCTCTTGCTGTTCACATTTCTCCAGAAACTCCTGCCAGATATTCCAAAGCTGAATTTCTGTGGCACTTACTGCCTTCACAGGTCTGCTTTTTTCTCTTAGCTCTCTCACTATCCGGTTGTGCTCCTTATCACCAAGGCCCAGCATCTTATTGAAGCACCAATTTGAAAGATCAGGGGAGAACATAATAGCCGGATTGCTCCGTGATGTCACAAGGCTATAAGGGCGAGAAATAAGCCTTACTTCATCTACTGTCAGCAAGGCCCTTCCTGTAAGGTTTATACTGTGGGAACTTGATGGGTTAGTGAATTTCTGGTGTGATGAACTCAAGGAATAGGTTGATACAGTGTAATTACCAAGCTTCTTTGATATCTCTTCGAGTGTTTCAAGATCGTCTGACTGCAGGTATATCCAAATCTGGCAGTTACCCTTTATGGTTTTTGATACCTCCTTATCATACTTTTCATCAAGCTGTGAAAAACTTTGCAGAAATAAACTAAATCTGATTCCTCTGCCTCCGCCAACTGTAAGCTTGTTCGCAAAGCTTGGAATGGCTGCAAAGTTACCAAATTCATCGAGCATAAAATTTACTCTGTTTTTCAGTCGCCCGCCCCTTTCATCTGCAGCATTTACAAGTAATTCATAATGTTGCGATACCAAAAGGTTTGCAATGGTGTAGTATGTCGTTTTTTCATCGGGTAGAATAATAAACAGGGCAACCTTTTTTTCTGATATTGTCTTTGGCTTGTAATTAGATGAACAGGTCATGGAATAAATCAGTGGGTTTGTAAATAGCCTCAATGTTGTTAAAGCAGCGGTATAAAAACTTCCACGGGTTCTGGATGGTGCCACCTCGGATATTGCCAGTAATGCCTTTGCCGGATGCCCGTTTTCCAAGGTTTTGACGTATTCGATAATTGGCATTTTGTTGTTAATTGTCTTACACATCTCCGCAATAAAAAAATATACATTGGTAAGGTTCTGATATTTCCGGTTTTTCTCTTCCCTGTTATCATAAACAACACTCATTATGGCACTGGCAATAATTGAAGCTTCACCATCTGTCCATATTCGCTCACCTTTAGGCTCACCCACCAATGCTGCAGTCAAGTCCCAGGTAGCGTCAATTGCTCTGGCAATATCGTTTCTATCAACGGCATCAATAATGGGCTGAAGAAAGTTGTAGCACTGGCTCTTAAGCGGGTTTTTGAAATCTATAATAATAACCTCATAACCCAGACGATCTAAAAAAGGGGCTGTGTATGACCACAATTCTCCCTTGGGATCTGATATAACCATGCTTTCACCGGCCAAACCAAGCAGACATAGGCTTTGTATAACTACTGTTCTGGATTTGCCTGAGCGTGTAGCACCGATGCAAAGGGTATGAACATCATCCCCGACATAAAAGACTCTCTCACCTGTTGGCTGTTTTTTTACTCCCAGTACAATCCCGCCATTATTTAAATACTGCTCTTGGGATTCATTAAGCACTGCTCCGCATTCTTTTTTTCCTTCATCACTCTGGATATCTCTCTCATGAGTATTGCTTGGAGCTTCGGCTACTTTTTTTGGTGTTTGCGCTGCATCCCTTTGGCCTTGACTTACCAAATTCTTAATAAAACCATCTCGGAATTTGATTTCAGCAGTATCAAACACTTTGTCTTTTTCCTTTTCATGAAGCCATTCTGCCGATCCGTGCTGTTTCTGGCCTGCAGGAACCGGCGTCATTATCTGGGGTGTTATTGTTCTTAATTGGCTTTGGTATGGTTTGTTATTGATAGAAAAATACAAAATACTTAATAGGAAGATGAAGCCTTCCAGGCATAAAAAAAATACCATATGCTGTCTTTGAGTTACGATACTTGAAATACATTGTTTAATTGGTATCATCGTAATTATGCTTGTCTGTTTTGAAAGAATAAAATGCAATGCCGTAGAGAAGAAAATGTTAAATATCGATCCTGGGATAAGCATTAATAAAGATATGAATAGCCTTTTAGCCTTACTTTTCAAACAGCTATCCCCCCTTATCCTTACTTTTAAGGTCAATGCATCTGTTAAGCATTTTTATACAATCGCTAATTCTGCTGCGGATTCCTTGGTTATTGTTTTGCTCTCTTAAGCTTTGAAACCCTCTTGGACAGCCAGCAATACCACAATTAATTTTTAAGCTATACTGACCATTTGGTTTCTCATTTATTCTTGTAGCCTGTAAAAGATAAACACAGCTTAAACAGGGGCAGTCATCCTTCTCATATGTAATTCCATTCATGTAATAACGCACCTCAACTTATGTTTCATAATCGTTTTCTCCGTTCCAATCTCCTCCTGCCGATTCAAGCTCCTTTGCTTTTTCTATCCGAGCTTGTTTTGACAGCTCATTGGTAAAAAGCCTTGCATTATGGCTATTTTGGTTTGCGCTAGTCATTCTGCTTAACATATTAAAGACATCCAAGGCCAGCTCTCTGGTAAAAGCAGTCTTCACCCTTTCCTTATATTCAAATCTTTTAAGTTCAAAGTCTTTGGATTTGAGTTGCTTAACCGCTTTAAGAATTCGGTTGGCAATTAGTTTTTTAGCCTCTGCGCAATATTCTGATGAAGCCTTGTCATGTAAGTCCTGACTTCCGGAATATGCATCAACGAGCCTAAGCCTGGAATCCACATATAGCCTTAGAGCACCCTTTAATTGTTCGTTTGAAGAAATAAGCTCATCAACAACCTTGATAATATGCTCTTTTAATTCAGGCAGTAAAAACTGAAATGATAGTCTGCCTGTTTTGGGTAACCGGTCCTTTAACGCAAATAACTCTTGAGATAAAGCTTTGAGTTCTATACTTGAAAAGGCACCATTCCATTTTGATAAATTGGTTTCCCCGCAAGAAAAAAGCCCTTCGAGCTCTCGATAGCTTTTAGGGCTTAACTTGGTAATTTCTTTTTCAAACTCCTCTATCATTTCACCGGTAACTTGCTTTAGACTTATTGTGGCTTGTTTCTTTTCCTCATAAAACTCCCTTAACTCTTCAGAAAAAATGCTTTTAATGAGTTGTTTCCGTATTTCATTTGGTATCTTGGGCGATACATAACTTTGGGGCATGGTTTGTTTATCATCCCAAAACATAATGTGAACATGAGGATGGCCCCGTTCATTATGAGCTGCGGCAACCCATTTGAGGTTCTCAATTTTTATACCGTTCTTCTCGGCCAGAATATGAATGTTTTCTTTAACTAACTGCTGAAAATCTTCCTTACTATTAAGGCCTTTCTGCCTGGCTGTTTCGGCCTGAAAAGAAATAATCCCACGATGGATGTTTTTCCTCTCGTGGGATTTCTGTAAAATATACTTTTGCCTTTTATATACGCTCTTGATTGGTTCTATATTTCCAGACTCCGCATTTCCGAAAAGACCGTGATTTGCTTGTTCGTTTTTCAATACTCTTGGCCGGGTAGCTATGTATTTGACATGATGAAAATTTGATGGTGGGGTGTTTTTTTTATTCGGGACCAGGTCGCGCTGTTTGTAGATGAGTAGGGGTATGGGAATCACCTCCTAAAATTAAAATAATTAGACTGCGAAAGCTCAATTGGGTGACCATTGGATATAATACCACAAAACGCCATAAAACTCAAAATAAACAGGAGCCTCCAGACATGTATAAAAGGATAAAACTTACTTTAATTGATTATTATAAGTTCTTCCAATGTTCTTGTGTAAGCAATGTATCGTTCATTTTTTGTCATACCTTCATTATCTACAAACACCCTGTCAAATTCCAATCCCTTTGCATTCCTAATTGTAAAGAAATTAATCTTCTCATCTTTTATGTGGCAATTTTCATCTTTAATCATGTTAGCTCTATTACCCAACAGATTGATAACTTGAATTACTGTATCCGCGAATTCTTTTACTATATATGCAGTTCTTTTGGCAGTATTATGGTAAAGATTTTTTATCAATTCATCATTATTCACCTTGTCAATGATCATTATTTTTGGCCCGTGTAGTCCTATTGGCGTCGCTTTTATCCCAAGATTATCTATGCAGTAATTAGTCACTTCAATAGAATTCCTATAATTTTCATTCAGATTGTAAACAACTCCGTTTAGAGCCGTTTTTAAGCTAGACCAGTCCGTTATGCCTCTTTTTTGGTTTATCACTTGATATATATCGCCATAGACACCAAAGACAATA
>CAYWXN010000105.1:6126-6409 GCA_964462075.1 uncultured Ruminiclostridium sp.
TTATAAGCTCATATTCCTTTAACGATATATCCTGTCCTTCATCAATATAAATATATCTGTCATTCTTTACAAGTTTCCCGGAATACAAATACGCAAAATATAATGTTATATAGCAAAAATTTGCCCTAAAAGTTTCTTTATTTACACGGTATTTTTTCTGAACACTTTCCAGGAATGAAACAATAATTTCTCTACTTAACAGGTCCTTAGAACCTAGAATTTTTTTCCCATTAAAGATAATCACTAATTGGTCATTATTGAATAAAGCATTCTCCATGGCTTG
>CAYWXN010000106.1:0-6323 GCA_964462075.1 uncultured Ruminiclostridium sp.
GGGTCTATAGAGTTAAAGATGAAAAAGGTAATACCATAAGCCTGACAAACAAATTGTTTAATGACATTGCTCCTAAGTATAAGGACAGAAAAGGCGGTTATACCCGTATTTACAAGCTTGGAGCAAGACGAGGCGACGGTGCCGAAGTTGTCGTACTTGAATTAGTTTAATTCAGAGAAGTTTTTGCTTATAATAATGGAGAGCGGAGTGTGCCGTTCTCCATTATTCACTTTTAGGCGAAACAAGGGACGGTTCTTATGTGGTGGACTTTATGAATGAGATAATTAAAACGGATGATGTTTATTATGAATATATGACACAAAATGAGGATGACCTTGTTATACAAGCTGTTAAAGGCGTTTCCATGTCCATAAAGCAAGGTCAATTTGTTGTTGTCTTAGGACGGAACGGTTCGGGTAAATCGACTCTGGCAAGGCTTTTGAACGGGCTTTTGATTCCCAGAAAAGGTACTGTAATTATTGACGGAATTGATACCCATAATGAAGAATTGATATGGGAGGTCAGAAAGACCTTGGGATTAGTACTCCAAAATCCGGATAATCAGATTGTGGCGACAACCGTTGAAGAGGATGTTGCCTTTGGCCCTGAGAACTTGGGTATGCCTCGGTCCGAGATAAGAATAAAGGTGGATGAATCCCTCAGAATGGTTGCCATGGAAGAATACAGTGAGTATTCACCCCATATGCTTTCAGGCGGACAGAAGCAACGAATTGCAATTGCTGGGATACTCGCAATGGAACCGAAGTGTATTGTTCTTGATGAAGCCACATCAATGCTTGATCCCCGTGGCCGCAAAGAGGTAATGGATGTTTTAAAAAAACTGAACCGGGAAAAAGGCATTACAATCGCACTTATTACACACCATATGGAAGAGGCTGTTGAGGCAGATCAGGTCATGGTAATGGAAGACGGCAGACTTGCATTAACAGGGACTCCGGGACAAATTTTTGAGAATGTTGAGCAAATAAGAAGAGCTGGACTTGATGTCCCTCAAATAACGTCCTTAGCATATGAGCTAAAAAAAAGCGGGGTTAATATAAACAAGCTCCCCTTGAATTTGGAAGATATGATCAATACCATAAAAGGGCTTATAAAGAGAAAAGACAGCAAGAGTTTCAATATATCTTCCCATTATTCCGCAAAGGAAAATGAATATGATGCTGAACCGATAATAAAAGTCCGGGACTTGAGCCATGTATACATGGAAGGGTCGGCATTTGAACAAAGGGCACTTAATAACATTAATCTCACCGTAAACAAAGGTGAGATTCTGGGTATCATTGGGCAGACAGGGTCGGGAAAATCCACACTTGTTCAACATTTTAACGGAATTTTAAAGGCTACCTCAGGAACAATTGAGGTGGATGGACTGAAGGCTGAAGGCAAGGACCTTAAAGAGCTTAGACAAAAAGTAGGACTTATTTTTCAATATCCCGAGCATCAGCTTTTTGAAGAAACTGTATACAAAGATATAATATTCGGACTTACCAGGATGGGTATGACCGCTGAGGAGATGAAGTCAAGGGTTTCTCATGTCATTGATCTTTTAGGGATTTCTCCGGAACTTCTTGAAAAATCACCCTTTGAGCTTTCGGGAGGCCAGAAACGCAGAGTTGCCATTGCCGGTGTTCTGGTAATGAAACCTAAGGTGCTTATTCTTGATGAGCCAACCGCAGGATTAGACCCTCGTGGAAGCTCGGAAGTCTTTAAAATACTCTCCAAGCTTAATAAACAGGAAGGAACCACCATAATTATTATATCCCATAACATGGAAGAAGTTGCGGCATTCTGTGATAGAGTTGCTGTGATGAATAAAGGCAGACTGGCTTTTTGTGATACTACCCCCAATGTTTTTTCAAGATATGAGGAATTAAAAAGCTATAATCTGGACATCCCCAAAATTAGTGAGTTATTCAGAGGACTTCATAACTCGGGCTATGATCTTCCTCAGACTGTATTGACAGTGGATGAAGCACGGAGCTCTATTATCGGTATGATAAATGCGGATATGGGAGGTGTGGAATAATGATAGGTAATATTACATTGGGACAATATATTCCCGGCAATTCAATACTACATCGCCTTGATCCGAGAACAAAAATATTCTGGACTGCCTTGCTTATGGTAGCAACGTTTTTAATAGAATCTTGGTCCGAATATGTGATGATGGGTGTACTTACCTTAATACTTCTATTAGTAAGCGAAGTTCCCATCAGACAATCAATAAAAGGAGTCAAGCCTTTATTATTCATTCTGGCAATAACCGCAATACTGAATATATTCTTTACAGGGGGAACCGCCATTTTCGAAATCGGCCCTGTAAAGGTAACCTACGAAGGAATTTACGCGGCCGTAAAATTGTTTTTAAGGTTGGTAATGCTGGTAATTACAGCCTCACTGATGACTATTACAACAACTCCCATGACAATGACCGATGGGATAGAAAAACTTTTGAAACCTTTTGAGAGGATTGGTGTCCCTGCCCATGAAATAGCAATGATGATGTCAATAGCTCTGAGATTCATCCCGACTTTGCTTGAGGAAACCGACCGGATAATGAAAGCACAGGCATCTCGGGGAGCCAATTTTGATACGGGCAGCATTTTTTCACGTATAAAAAGTTTTATTCCGGTTCTTGTTCCTCTTTTTGTAAGTGCCTTTAAGAGAGCCGATGAATTAGCCGAGGCAATGGAGTCCAGGTGTTATCGCGGTGGGAAAGGAAGAACGAGGCTTAAAGAGATTCACTATTCTAAGCTGGATCTTTTAGTAAGCTTGGCCGGAGTAGCATTGCTGGGAGTCGTTTTCAGCGGACGATTCTTTCTGTGAAATATAAGAACATCAAATGATGTTAAAGTTCTTTGATATAAATATTTAAGAGAAAAACTACGATAGTATTTATAGCGGGATATATTATTCACAGGCGGGGGAACTACATTGGAAACTAAAATTAAAGCAGAGGTAATAAGGGACAAAAGCTTTGATCCACACTTTTGGGTTAGAGTTTCATATGATGATGGCATAAATAGGTTTATTGACGAGTTGGTATCAGTAGAAAGAAGGCCACCAAGGGTTACAATTGAATACTCTGAGAACATAAACAAAATGATAGACAAAATTGATGTGAAAAAGATAGAGCTAGAAATAATGAAAGCAATTGTTGAAAACCTGCTAAGCCGACGTTAGTACAGGAGAGCTAATCCAAAAACTCTCCTTTTTTTTGAACAAATAATGTCATATGATTGTTGATCGAAGCGTAAAAGACTTGGCTATAATCATTCACCCCAAACTCTTTCAAAGCATTATCGACCCATTCTCTTTTTATCTGCATTCGCTCTAAAGTTCTACCGATAAGTTTTCCGTCAACAATGATATCTCGGCTGAAATTTTCAGGCGGAAGTTCCATATCAAAATCCTCAGGAGTTACAGCTCGTTTATTGCTTTTTAGCAGCACGCTTAACTGGCCGTTGGTTTCTAGTATTCCATATTCAACATCGCTTACATTTTGAATACTGTTGAACCTCAACTGCTCCAAAAGGTCGTTTATGGTATACATCTCCTTACGCATGTTCTTTTCCAGCATTTTTCCGTCCCGAATCAGGAGTATTGGTTTTCCACATATAACCTCCCGTATTCGTACTCCTTTAATTGATAGAAAAGAGATTGAAAGTTGGCATACTAATAGAACGGCAATAGGGATAAGGGCATGATGAAGCTCCTTTTGGTCATCAGCCAGAGGGATTGCCGCAAGATCGGAAATCATGACCGCAATAGCGAATTCAAATGGCTGAAGTTCGCCTATCTGGCGTTTACCCATAAGACGCATAGTTACTACAACTACAAGATATATAAAAAAAGTTCTTATTATGAGCTGGGAAATCATTATTATTTTGTCCTTCCGACACAATAATTTAACCCAGCAAATATTTTGAACTTTTTACTGTAATTTAATTCACAAAATATCAGTGATTGTGTTTAAGCCTTTATAATTAATTCATCCAACGAAGGGCACTCTTCCCGCAGAAGCGAATAAAGCCGAAGGTTATGGTATTCTCCTTGATTGAAGGTTGCTTTTCTCATGGTACCTTCATAAGTAAAACCGCATTTTTCGGCCACTCTTGAGCTTGCAATATTCCCTTCCATTGTATTTACCTGGATGCGGTTAATGGGACGAACAGAAAACATATAGGCACAAAATAAAAGCAATGCCTCGCTCATATAACCCTTGCCTTCAAATTTGGAGTCAAAAAGTTCATAACCGACCTCATAACCGGATTGATAGTCCAGACCCTTAAAATAAAGAAGTTCACCTATATACTCTCCGTCAGGAGACACAATGAGCATACGCCCTTCATCCATACCCCAGAATCCGGTGCGGTTGTAGTCTTTAACAAATTCATTTGCCGAAGGAAAATTAAGATGCCAAAACATTCCCTTTGAGTTAATATAGGTAATAAGTTCATAAATATGTTCGACCTCATGGGGATAAACAGTTCGAAGTATAATATTTTTACCGTATATCATAAAGATCACCTTCCGGTTATTATATAATCATACAAACTTGACTATATTCTATTGTATATTATATCATAAGTCTAGCAAATCAATTTATTGCTTCAACACCTCTACCATTCTTATTCCAGGAGGAGATCATGTATTATATCGGAATAGACCTTGGAGGCACAAAAATAGCGGCAGGAATCGTAGATGAAGACGGGAAAATCATCAAAAAGGATAGCATGCCAACAGGCAGAACAAGAAAAAGCGAAGAAATCGTCAACGATATATGCATGCTAGTAAAAAAGCTGCTTAATGATACAAACCTTTCAGATAATGAAATCTATAGCGTAGGGATCGGAAGCCCCGGTTCGCTGGACAGAGATCAGGGCATTATTATTGCTAACTTTAATTTAAGCTTTAAATATGTCGCTATTCGGGATGCGATTCAAAGAGTTATATCGGTACCGGTTTTTATCGAGAACGATGCTAACTGTGCAGCTATTGCCGAAAGCATCGCCGGAGTGGCAAAAGGTGTAGATTATGCGGTACTTATTACCATTGGAACAGGAATAGGCGGAGGCATTATTATTAATAATAAGCTCTACATAGGATCTAACGGCGCAGGAGCTGAGTTAGGGCATGTAGTTATAGATTTAAACGGAGAAGATTGCACTTGCGGAAGAAAAGGCTGCTGGGAGGCATATTCCTCTGCGACTGCTCTCATCAGGCAAACTAAAGCTGCAGCCGCAAAAAATCCTTCGTCGAAGATTTTGGAGTTGGTAGATGGAGATTTGGAAAAGATTGATGCCAAAACCGCATTCGATGCCGCAAAATTAGGTGATGTTACAGCCATAAATGTTGTTGAATGCTATATTGATATGCTGGCTGAAGGCCTCGCTAATATGGTAAATATTTTCCAACCCGATGTTATTGCAATTGGCGGCGGTGTTTCTAAAGAGGGAGAAAACCTTCTTACCCCGTTAAGAGAGAAGATGGAAGGAAGAACATTCTTTATCGGAGACTTAAAGAGCACTAAAATTGTGGCCGCCGAGATGGGAAATGACGCGGGTATTGTAGGAGCAGCCCTAATTTCCAAGAGGGTATAAATTATATGTTAACAAAATATCCTTCATTGACGTTCAGGGTGATTTTAACTGTAAAGGTGCCGTGAGTGAAGTCAAATGGCGTCAGCGGGCAGACGACAAGCCTGCTTGTCGTTTTGGATTGGCGTAGCCATACGACTCAATTGAGTCGTTTTGCGACTAAAATCCCGGATGGATTTTTGGAGCGGCGCATTTGACTCACTCTACAGGCACCTGACTATAGACATAAAGAAAGATTCTTCACTGGTGCTCAGAATGACTGTGCTTGAGGTTATCAGCAATGAGAAAAATAAAGCTTATTATTGAATATGACGGCTCAGAATATCATGGGTGGCAGTATCAGAAGAATGCTCTTTCGGTACAGGAAGTTCTGGCAAATGCAATAAAAAAGCTTACGGGAGAGGGTATAATACCCGACGGAGCGGGCAGAACCGATGCCGGAGTACACGCATACGGCCAAGTGGCCAGCTTCATGACCGGCGCATCCATACCTGCCGATAAATTCGCTCCGGCTTTAAATACGTATTTACCCGATAGTATTTCTATAATAGCGTCGGAGGAAGCAGAAGACAATTTTCACGCCCGATTTTCGGCAAAAGGAAAGCATTATAGATATATAATTATTAATAGACCTCAAAAATCAGCATTGTGGGCTGATAAAGCATGGCATGTCCGGGAAATACTTGATTTTGACGCAATGGA
>CAYWXN010000107.1:0-6314 GCA_964462075.1 uncultured Ruminiclostridium sp.
GAGCATGCGGCTGTTAACCGCAGGGTCGTTGGTTCGAGTCCAACTTGAGGAGCCACACATGGGCCTTTAGCTCAGTTGGTCAGAGCCACCGGCTCATAACCGGTTGGTCCGGGGTTCGAGTCCCTGAAGGCCCACCAATAAATAGGAAGGATGATTGCTTTGCAATCATCCTTTTCGTGTATACGTTTATGCCAATGTAGGTGGCTGCTGCCATTTGAAGCAAGGCATGGATTTTGTGGCGAGAGCTATTAAGGGGGCATTTGTGGTTTTAAAAGGAAGGTTGAAGCTTATTTATGACATGATTCCTCCCTGCGATATTCTTTCGGATATCGGAACCGACCATGCGCTGATTCCTGCATATGCTCTGCTTAATGACCGATGCAAAAAGGCTGTGGCTTGTGATGTTAAGCCCGGTCCGTTGGAAAGGGCAGAAAGAACCCGAAGAAAATATTTGCTTGAGAATAGTATGGAATTACGCATGGGGAGCGGGCTTCAACCGATTTCGGAACAAGAAGCAGATGTGATAGTTTTAGCCGGTATGGGCGGTATACTAATAACCGAGCTTATTCTCGAATCTATTAATATAGCTGAAACGGCCAATTATATCCTTATCCAGCCTATGACTCATCAAGAGTTGATCCGCCCGTTTTTATGGGAGAACGGTTTTGAAATCGTCAACGAGGCCTTAACACATGAAGGAAATAAGCTCTATCAGGTAATTCTGGCGAGATATACCGGAATACGTAAGGTGAATACAGAAAGAATCCGGGAATTAATCGGGGATATATTAATCAAGAAAAATGATCCTTTGCTTAAGGATTGGGTAAAAGATCATATAAAGAAACAAAAAAAAGCTGTTAGTGGTTTAAAAAGTGCTAAATCCACCTATGATGCAGAAAAGATTGAAACAGAGGAGAAGCTTTTAAAAGAGCTGACAGTGCTTTTTAATTCCTTAGGAGGCTGAAAATGAAGTTAAAAAATATTATTTCCTATTTAGAAGAGAAGGCCCCAATCTCACTTCAGGAGCCATATGATAATAGTGGGTTGATTCTTGGAGACCCGGATACAGAAGTATCCAAGGTATTAGTATGCCTTGATGTTGATGTTGACGTCGTTGAATATGCGATTTCGCAGAACTGTCAATTGGTTTTGTCACACCATCCTACAGTATTTAAAGCATTAAAGACTTTTACGGCCGAAACCAGAGAGAGCAGCGTTCTGATTAAAGCAATACGGAACGATTTAGCCCTTTACAGCAGTCATACAAATTTTGACTCAGCCGAAGGAGGTCTTAGCGATCTGTTATGTGAAAAACTGGGGCTCAAAAATATTAAAGTCTTAAAAAAAATATCTTATGACACAGCCGAGTATGGTTCAGGAAGATACGGGGAAATCAAACCCACTGACGGAAAGGTGTTTATTAACAGTGTAAAATCAAAGCTATCCCTTGATAGTATTAGATATGTCGGACAGATTCCTCAAACAGTAGAAAAGATAGCAGTCTATAACGGTTCATATGACAGGGACATTATAGATGAGCTTATTAAAATCAGTCCGGTTATTCTAATTACAGGAGATTTAAAATATCACGATGCTCAGGAGCTTTTGTATAGCGGTATATTCACAATTGATGCGGGACATTACGGGACTGAGATAATTTTTGTAGATGAGATGGCAGAAATTCTTGAGAATCAATTTTCTCATCTAGAGATATTAAAATATTATGGAGAAGACGTCTTTACCTACAAATATATGAGCTAAAAAATCCACCGGAGCCGTAACTTTTCTAATATAGATTTGAGTTATATGTTTAAACTGACTTATAATAAAGATAGACATTTAATATTGACACCATAATTAAGGGGG
The DNA here is from genome assembly GCA_964462075.1 of uncultured Ruminiclostridium sp. GTDB lineage: Bacteria > Bacillota > Clostridia > DSM-8532 > DSM-8532 > DTU059. The sequence continues at coordinate 1,867 of CAYWXN010000107.1, forward strand.
GCTAATAATGCAGAAACTCAAAGTAGGGATTATAGGATGCGGAAAGATTGCGCTTCTTCATGCCAGGGCACTAAGAGAGGTCCAGGAGGCTGAATTTACCTGTGTATTCAGTAGAAATATAAACAATGCGAACAAATTTGCTATAGATCATAATGTTAAGGCCTATGACAATCTGGATGCTATGTTAGCCAGTAAAGAAGCAGAGGCAGTAATTATTTGTACACCACATCCGAACCATGCCGAAGTTAGTATCAAGGCGGCCCGGGCAGGAGTTCACGTATTAGTGGAAAAACCGCTGGCGTCTTCATTGGAAGATTGTGATGCCATGATAAAGGCAGCCGAAGAAAATAATATAAAAATCGGGATGGTTTCACAACGAAGGTTTTATCCGTCTGTACAAAGAATCAAACAAGCAATAGATGATGGGAGAATCGGTATTCCTGTGTTAGGAACCGCCTATGTTATGGGTTGGAGAGATGAAGCTTACTACAGAAGTAATTCATGGCGCGGGACATGGAAAGAAGAGGGCGGTGGTGTGCTTGTTAATCAGGCCCCTCATCAAATTGATATTTTGCAATGGTTTATGGGACCGATAGATGAAATTTTTGGTTACTGGGATAATCTTAACCATCCATATATCGAGGTTGAGGATACGGCGGTAGCGGTAATCAGATTTAAAAACGGAGGGCTGGGAAACATGATTTTAACTAACTCGGTAAATCCTGCCCTTTACGGTAAGATTCATATACATGGACAAAGCGGTGCCACAATAGGGGTACAGACTGATGGCGGCGGTCTGTTCAGTATCGGACCATCAAGTCTGCTCGGAATTCCTCTAAATGATATATGGACTATAAAAGGTGAAGAAGAAATGCTTGAAATTTGGAATCAGGAAGAAACCGAATTTTTCAACAGAATAGACCCCATGATTTTTTCCTTTAAGAAACAGATAGAGGATTTTTTAAAAGCGATAATAAACCAAGCCAAGCCTTTAATAGATGCCGAAGAAGGCAGAAAAACAGTTGAAATATTTACAGGAATATATCGTTCTCAAAGAGATAGAAAATCTGTCAAGTTTCCCTTAACCCCAGAATTTGGCCGGGATTATGACGGAAGACTGATATAAAGATTGGAGTTATTTTATGAATTACAAACTTATGGCGGTAGACATAGACGGAACACTATTAAATAATAGTGGTGAGCTTACTGACAATACTTTAAATGCTATCAGACTGTGGGTAGAGAAAGGTCTCATATTTACTATTGCATCAGGCAGACCCATACAGGGTATTGACGGACTTAACAAAACACTGGATCTGGATGTGCCCTTTATTACATACAATGGGGCTATGGTTGTTATGGGAAAATCCAAACAGGTACTTTACGAGCAAAAATTATCCCGAAACGATGCAGAACAGATTATCAAACTGGGTGAAAAATACAATGTAACCATAATGATATGGACCGATAATCAACTTTATGTGCCAATACTAAATGAAAGAGTTAATACCTACAAGATGATATCATGGGTGGATCCTATTGTTATAGATAATATGGAGCGGATAATTGAAAATGGTGTAACGAAAATACTCTGGTATGACGAGGTCGAAAAAATAGAACAATTAAAAGAAGAGATCGGAAGATATTTAAGTGATAATATAAACTTCCATCCATCCAGACCATATTTTATGGAATTTGTTGATAAAAATGCATCAAAGGCTATTGCTATGGAGAAACTGGGTCAGTACTACGGCATTAAGCAAAGCGAAATGATAGCTGTGGGAGATGGTTTCAACGATTTATCTATGATTGAATATGCCGGTCTGGGTGTCGCAATGGCAAATTCTCCCGACGAAGTTAAAGAAAAAGCTGATTATATCACGTTGTCCAATGAGGAAGACGGAGTCGCTCATTTGATACACGAATTTATCTCAAAATAATAATCCGAGACACATAAAACCATAGTGCGAAGTTTTTGTAGGAATAAAAATACAAGTTGCTTTCTCGATATGAAGGAGAGGTAAAAGTATGAAAATAGCAATTTTAATGCTAATCCATAATAATAATGAGCAGGTACGGCAACTAATTAAGCATTTATCGCAGGATTTCGATCTTCATGTCCATATTGACAAAAAATCCAAATTCACCGAACTTCCCTATACGGCGCAGAATGAATATTATTATAAGAAGTATAGAATATATTGGGGAAGTTATAATGTTATTAAAGCCGAATTATTCTTACTAAAAAAAGCATCTTTAAAACAATACGACAGATACATAATAATATCCGGCTCAGACATTCCAATAAAATCCAATAGGGAAATATGCAATTTCTTCATAGATAATAACAAGGAATATATCACCTATGCAAAAATGCCAACCTTCTTCTGGGACGATGGCGGCATGGGCAGGATTGATTATTTTCACTGCAACCATGTACGACGTATCGACGGCTCGCTATTAGCTCACAGAATATCGCGTGTAAAGAAAAAGATATTAAACAAATCTATAAACCTCTTTATGAAAAAGCTTAAAATCACGCGTAGCCACAAATATCCTTTTTATGGCGGAGATAGCTGGATAAACCTGACATATAATTGTGTTGAGCAGATTATCGGCTTCTTAAAAAGAAACAAAGCCTTTCTGTGGCGGTTTAAATACACAAGTTGTGCGGACGAAATTTTCTTTCAGACATTAATATTAAACCACATAAAAAATGTCGAGGTGGAAAACAATTCACTAAGATTTATCGACTGGACTCCCAACCCGGATAACCCCGGAAGTCCACAAACCATAACGTCCGCACATTATAGTAAAATCCTGTCTTCTGACGCATTATTTGCAAGGAAATTTGACCAAAAAGTAGATAGTGAAATTATCGAAAAAGTTTACAAATTGATTAACATAGCATAAATTTCACTATTATTCTGTTACGGTTATAACGCATGCGTCTGTTTTGCCGTTAGCCGTTGTTGCAGTTATAGTGCATATCCCTGCTCCGATGCTCCTCACATAACCAGCACAAACAATAGCGACAGTATCATCAGACGTACTCCAACGAACTGTTTTCTCTGATGTATCGGATGGAGTTACAGTTACTATAATCCGAGACACATAAACTTAACGTTTGACAATGAAAACACGATATTGTATTATAAATCTATCTTTAATATATAAATGCTTTGAAGGGGACATGCAAAACCGATGCAAACGCATTAGAGAGGGAAGGACTCGGCTGTAATCCATCCTGCGAATCACTGTTTTGAACCGCCCCGGAGCATGATTGCCGAAATAACAGTAAGCTATCACGTTGATGACGTTATAATCTATTGAGTGACAGGATTATTCTTGTAATTAAGGTGGAACCGTGTGAGTATAAGCTCTCATCCTTGAATGCATATAGCATTTGGATGAGAGTTTTTTATTGTGAGAACAACAAGGTTCCCGGGCCCCCGCAAGCAATCTATGATTGCTTTAGCGGGGTGGGGTTCTTATTATTAAACTTAAATTACAAGTGAAGTATCCTGAGATTAATAGGCAAAACGAGATTTTTTAAAGGAGTGGACCAGATATGATACAGATTAAATTAAAAGACGGAAGTGTCAAGTCCTATGAGAATGGAAGTACCATTTTCGATATAGCAAAGGATATCAGTGAAGGCCTTGCGCGAGTCGCACTTGCAGGAGAAGTGAACGGCGAACTAAAGGATTTGAGAACACCTTTGCATGAAGACTGTGAGCTGAATCTTCTTACCTTCGATGATGAAGGGGGCAAGCATGCTTATTGGCATACGGCATCTCACATAATGGCTCAGGCTGTCAGAAAGCTTTTCCCCGGCGTTAAGCTTGCTATCGGTCCGGCTATTGATACCGGCTTCTACTATGATTTTGATTTAGACAAAAATTTTACTCCCGAGGATATGGCTGCAATCGAGAAAGAAATGCAGAAAATTATCAAGGAAGATATTTCTATTGAGAGATTTACGCTTCCCAGAGACAAAGCTCTTGATTTAATGAAGGATGAACCATATAAAGTTGAACTTATAAAAGATCTTCCCGAAGATTCGGAAATTTCCTTCTACAAACAGGGAGATTTCACAGATCTCTGTGCGGGACCTCATCTGATGTCAACCGGAAAGGTGAAGGCCGTAAAGCTTATGCAGCTGGCAGGAGCTTACTGGAGAGGTGATGAGAAAAACAAGATGCTCCAGAGGATATATGGTACTGCATTTCCTAAGACCAGCCAGTTGGAAGAATATCTGAAGATGCTGGAAGAAGCAGAAAAACGTGACCACAGGCGTCTTGGCAAGGAATTGGATTTATTTTCCTTTGATGAAGAAGTCGGACCGGGCCTTGTTTTATGGCACCCAAAGGGAGCTCGTGTCAGAATGCATATTGAGGATTTCTGGAGAAAACAGCATCTTCGCAACGGATATGATTTGGTTAATA
>CAYWXN010000108.1:0-6298 GCA_964462075.1 uncultured Ruminiclostridium sp.
GCACATGTGGAGGCATCATGTGGCAAATATAGAACTTAACCAAGAACGAATTAATGAAATACTCTTCCTCTTTCTGCAAAGCGTATATCTATTTGAAAAGAGAGAAGCCTATCTTTTCTCTGTGTCATGGGATGAAGTATATCTTCTGCAACTCTTAGCACGAAAAAATCCGATGACAGTTACAGAAATAGCTAAGAAGCTAAAGGTGAAGAATTTTACTGCCAGCAGGATGATTACGCGCTTGGCTGACCAGAATCTTGTATTCAGGAAACAGTCAACTGAGGATCGGCGTGTGGTAGAAGTATCCATAACTCCACAAGGACTAAACAAAATTAACGTAATCGAAGATTTTAATTATAATACAATCCTTTCAAATATTGATACCCTGGGTGAAAATGAAGTACAAATCCTGATGAATTCTATAAAGAATCTGGATATTCTACTGGGTCTGAATGATAAAAGGGAGTGAAAATGATGATTTTGGAGAATAAAAATATCGTTGTCACCGGTGCCTCATCCGGTATTGGCTTGGAGCTTGTCAAAGCTTTTCTTTCAAAAGGGTGTCGAGTGGTAGCTGCAAGCAGAACCATCAATAAAGATTTACTTGGTAAAGAAAATTTCTACCCTTTTCAAGGTGATGTTTCTACTCCGGAGGGAGTAGATAACTTATTTACTTATGTCCTTCAAACCTTAGGGTACATAGATATTTTTGTCGCCAATGCAGGATTTGCCTACTATGAAAAGCTGGAGGAAGCTGATTGGGAGCATATCTCCTCAATTTTTAACCTCAATTTTAATTCCGTAGTCTATAGCGCTCAAAAAATAAAACAACTGATGGGCACTAAACCCTTTAATTTTGTCACCACATCCAGCGGGATGGCTATTCTTCCTTTACCCGGCTATTCCCTATACAGCGGCACTAAAGCAGCTCTTAAGGGCTTTGCCGAAGCGTACCGCTGGGAATTGGATAAAGAACAGTATTTTCAGGTAGTCTTCCCTATTGCAACTAAAACCGCGTTCTTTAAAAATGCAGGAGACAGCCCGGTACCTTGGCCCTCACAGGAAGCCCGGGTTGTGGCAAATAGTATTCTTAAAGGTATCCGAAAAAATCGTAACAGCATTTATCCTTCTAAATTATTTTATTCCTTTACTTTACTTAACAGGGTATTCCCCGTAATTTTTAAGCTTTATGCATATATGGAATATAAGAAGTATAAACAATGGTTAGCCGATAAAAATAAATAATTATAAGGAGGCCCTTATGGAAAAAAGCTATCCCGCTCCCTGGACCTTGTCCGGGAAGGGCTACATTCTACTGTATAAATTCCCCAAAACCTTTGTAGAAGAAAAAACGAATTTGCCTGAATTTTTGAAAGGCTATTTTGCTGGCGGCTTTGGAACAATTATGTTGGTGGATTACAGCGCCTCTGATGCCGGTCCCTATGGTGAATTGCTTTTAATTCCCGGCAAATTCCATCATGAAGGCAAAAAGCTCAATACTATCAGTAATATTTATGTGTCCACCATGGCCAGTGTAGAAAACGGAAGGAACAATTGGGGGATTCCTAAAGAACTGGCTGACTTTTCTTTCAAAAGCACAGACCCTCGCACCGAAAAAGTATCCATTTCTTTAGGAGAAAATGCAATTGCTGAATTAACTTTAGAATCCGGTAAATTTTCTTTTCCGGTAAACACTAAGCTCTTTCCCTTCCCCCTGGTTCAGCATCATGAAGGAAAGTATTATTACACCACCTTTCAAGGCAGCGGCGTCGGCAAATTCGCCAAACTGAAGGATGTCCGTATTAATCCTCAACTTTTCCCTGATATAAGTGGTTTTAAACCTCTTTTTGCAATTAAAGTGGAACCCTTTAAAATCACCTTTCCGGTAGCAACAATTGCATTATCGGCGAATAACTAAATTCACCGATAATTGCATCTTGCCATAATGGAGGATTCCAAAGAGAAAGGCTTGTATAATATTTATCTCACGAAGCATGGAGTAAGACTAATTAAATTGACCAGCCCGCCAGCGTTTGAGCCGTTTATATGTGGGGGCGTTTTTTCTCCAAGCTCTTTGCATATATTACTATGAAATTCATTTCTGATTCTGTTATACTACAAATATCTACTTGTTTCATTCTTTTTTGATGTTTTACAGGGGGACAATAGCAAAATATGGGTTTAAGAGTAAATAAGCAAGTAAAATCCAAACAAAGCAACGCAGTAAGGAAGCCCTGTGGGCTTTTGTTTTATCCCGTAGGTTTCTTTGCAAAGTTTTATTTCAGGCTTGCTTTTAAGCATAAGGTAGATAAAAAAGCTATAAAAGGGCTGAAACCGCCTTATCTAGTTGTGGCTAACCACAGTTGCTGGCTTGATTATATGATATCCGCAGCAAGTATGTATCCGGTTAGGATGAACTATGTCGGTGCATACAATTTTTTCCGGGACAAAGTTCTCAGTAAGGTTTTCACATGGATGGGTGTCATCTCTAAATATCAGTATACCAATGATCTGACTTCTATAAAAAAGATGAAATCTGTTATTCAAAGAGGCGGAGTAGTGGCTATTTACCCTAACGGCTGCCTTTCAAACGAAGGGCGACCGGGTGGCTTTGCGGTTTTCGGAATCGCCAAGCTTGTAAAATTTTTGGACGTGCCTGTGATTGCCCTCCACACAAACGGCGGGTATCTTACCAGACCCAGATGGACTAAAAAAGCCCGTTACGGAAGTCTGGAAACAACCATCAAGCCCATTCTTACCGTTGATCAAATAAAGGAGCTATCGGAAGAACAAATTTATAATGTTGTTACTGACGCCCTAGACTTTGATGATTATAAGTGGCAAAGAGAGAGAATGATTCCCTTCAAAGGTAAAAACGTGGCCGAGGGTGTGGAATACGTATTATACAAATGTCCAAAATGCAGCGCTGAGTTTACTCTTCGATCCCAAGGCGATAGGCTTTATTGTACCCAATGCAAAAACACAGTCATAATGAATAAATATTTATTGTTTGAGCCTGAAGCGCAGGATACGGTATATTTTGACGGTATTGACAAATGGTATGATTTTCAGAAGGAGCATCTTGAAAAAGAAATTGAAGCCCCCGAATTTCAATTATCAGCATTTACAGAGCTTCTGTGTGCAGAGCCCGGAAAATACGGTTATCAACATCTGGGGAAAGGTGTTGTTAGACTAACAAGAGATTCTATAACCTACATAGGCTCTGTTAAAGGTGAAGAGAAAATGTTAATATTCCCAATGAAAAATATTCTTATGGTTCCCTATGCCGCAAATGAATATATAGAAGTTGCAAAGGGAGCCGATATCAGCCGGTTTGTTTTTGATGATCTCCGACAGCAGATTAAATGGGTTATGGCAGTAAGACAAATCAGGGACAAATACTATGAGAAAACCTACAGAGTTCTATCAGATTAAGTTTAGTTTATTAAAAACAGTAATATAAAAATCCGGAGGAGCTTATGAAAAAAAGAGATGGATTACTTGCAAAGCTGGCTTATGGCTGTGGCGACATATATGGGGGAGGTTCCTTTCTCATCGTCGGCGTGCTTATTCTAGTATTTTTAACCGATGTTGAGGGACTATCGGGAACACTTGCAGGTATTATCATTTTTATAGGAAAAGCATGGGATGCAATTACTGATCCCTTTATGGGTATCCTTTCTGACAGAACCCGTTCCCGGCTTGGAAGACGCCGGGTATACTTTTTATATGGAAGCATTCCTGTTCTAGTATCTTGGATAATGCTTTGGTACTCTTTCGGAATAACGGGAACAACCAGCAAATTCATTTATTATACTTTCGCATATATTTTCTTTTCAACAGCATTTACTATTGTCATGATACCCTATAACGCAATACTTGCTGAAATGACCACAGATTACAACAAAAGAAGTGCCTTCACAGGAGTCAGACTCGGTTTTTCAGCCGCCGCCGCCATAATATGTGCAGTGGTGCCTGCAATGATAACCGGAGCTTATTCAGACCCTAAAAAAGGCTATCTTTCGATGGCTGTTATTTTCGGTATTATATTCGCTGCCTCATGGATTCTTGTTTATCTGGGAACATGGGAAAACATAAAAAGGCCAAACGAGGAAGGCTTCTCCTGGAAGGATTGGCTTTCAGTATTCAAAAATAAATCCTTCAGGTACTATATTAAGATTTTTGTTTCCTCACAGATGGCTATAGATATAATCATGGCGCTTGCTGTGTACTTCTTAAATGTATCCTTACGTAAGGAACATCTTTTTGTACCTATTATGGCAGCCATACTTGGTTTTCAACTTGTTTTCATAGTGGTTTTCTCTGTGTTGGCACAGAAATTCAACAAAAAGATTCCTGCATTGATAGGTGCCATTACCTGGATTGCTGCAAGCCTTATCATTATATTTTTCTCGCCCCAGACACCCGATCTTTTGATTATAGCTGTATGCGCTCTAATAGGAATTGGAGCTGCCGGCTGTAACTTTGTATCATGGTCAATTCTCCCGGATATTTCGGATGTGGATGAGCTTATGACGGGTAAGCGAAGAGAGGGCTTGTACTCAGGAGTCTCAACCTTTTTAAGAAAAATGGCAGGTGGTCTTGCAGTAGGTGGAATCGGGCCTATGCTGGACGTGTTCAAATATAGCGAGCAAGCCGTTATGTCAGGTAAAATAGAGCCTTTAACTAATATTGGCGTTAGACTTATGTTTTGCGTTCTTCCCATTTTGTTTCTTCTTTTCATGCTCTTTTCTCTCAGAGGGTACAAGCTGGGTAAAAAGGAATACGACTTATTACATAAGCTTCTGGGAATATATAGAGATAAGGGAATAGAAGCGCAGATTGACCATGAATCAGCACAGGTGGGTGAGCTGCTTACAGGAGTAAAAAGGGAAACCTTCTACGGTAAATAGAACAATCAGCCCTTGATTTAAAAAATGCCAATTATTAAGATAAGTATAAAACATTATGAAAAAAAAGGGCTAAAAACCTTCACACCTTTATGTCGACAGCTTTTTACGGGTATGATATACTAGAACACAATACATAGTTTTCATTTTGGGGAGAGATTTATTATGAAAAGACTATATAAGGGAAAAACAAAGGACGTACTTACAAACGAAGAGACCGGTGCAATTTATTTGCTTTTTAAAGACGATGCAACTGGATTAAACGGTGTATTTGATCCAGGCTCGAATACTGTTGGCGGAAGCGTAGACGGTAAGGGGAAAATCGGCCTGAAAATATCAAGCTACTTTTTTGATTTGATGGAACAAAACGGTATTCCCACCCACTATTTAGGAGCTGATATAGACAATGGCTTAATGCAGGTCCGCAAGCTTACCGTTCCTAAGCTTGAATTTGTACTTCGCTACTTTACAGCAGGAAGTATGTGCCGCCGGTTCACTCTTGAAGCCGGAATACCCTTTGATCCCCCATATCTTGAGGTTACCTTGAAGGACGACGAGCAAGGCGATCCGTTAATAAGCGAAAGACTCTGCATTATGAAAAATCTTTTAAAACCGGGCCAATACGATGAGGCTCTGGGCATACTTGTAAAGGTTGGCGAGGTTCTGAAAAAGGAATTGACAGGTCTGGACCTGACTTTAATTGACTTTAAAATAGAGGTGGGTTATGACGAAAACGGCAAAATTTATGTAGCTGACGAAATAACCCCCGACATTTGGCGTGTAAGGGACAAAAATGGCAATATACCTAATCAGATTGATTGCGCAAAGCTCATTTTAGATAAGCTTGGATAAAATATTACTTTAGCTTTACTTTTAAACATAGGGTGGATAAAACGTCCATTAAAGGCTTAACTCCACCCTATTTCGTTGTGGCAAACCACAAGTAGTAATCGATCTTTGCTATTATGCAAGTGTACGTTCATTCTCGTACACCTTCATTCCGGCATATAGCGTCAGTTCGCCTGGAAGAAATCCCGCTTGTTGAATGCTGACGTCATGAAACGCCATGCGGCTTTGCGGCCGGTCAGCCATTCAATGTGCGCGTTGTTCTTTTTAAAGTACGCAGCGGAATTGTATTATCCACTACGTACTTATATGGTTAATATATTACAAAATGATACAATGCACACCCCTTAACTCAAATAGTTTTTACATTGATTTTCTAATATATTTAGCAGTTATTGTTGAACTGTTTTCCAGCATATCCTTTACATTTCCTTGAAATACAATCTCACCACCACTACTACCGCCATCCGGTCCAATATCAATGATGTAATCAGCATTTTTCATTACATCCTGATTGTGTTCAATAATAATAACTGTATTAC
>CAYWXN010000109.1:0-6270 GCA_964462075.1 uncultured Ruminiclostridium sp.
TTATAGATTGCCCCGCAGGTATTGAACAAGGCTTTAAAAACGCCATTGCGGGTGCAGACAGAGCACTGGTTATCACTACTCCCGAAGTTTCGGCGGTTCGTGATGCAGACAGAATCATTGGGCTCTTGGAGGCTAATGAGGTTAGAAATCCTCAATTAATTGTAAATCGTGTGCGCCAGGATATGGTTAAACGCGGAGATATGATGTCGATTGAAGATATAATAGATATTCTGGCAATCGGGCTTATCGGTGTAGTTCCCGATGATGAAAACATTATTATTTCCACAAACAGAGGGGAACCTGCTGTTAATGATAATAAAGCTTTAGCGGGACAAGCCTATAGAAACATTACGAGAAGAATCATCGGCGAGGACGTTCCTTTAATGGATCTTAACACTTCTGAAGGGATTTTCACAAAGATGAAGAAATTACTTGGCTTTAAGCCGGCATAAGGAGTGAATGGGACATGATGGATTTATTTAAGTTCTTTTCGAAAAAAAAAGAAACATCAAAGGATGTCGCCAAGGAACGCCTAAAACTGGTATTAATACACGACAGATCTAATGTATCTCCACAGTTTTTGGAAATGGTGAAAAGTGAGATAATAAAAGTAATTCAAAATTATATGGAAATTGATGAAGAAGCTCTGGATATTCAATTAACCAAAACCAACAGCGATGACGGCGAAAGAGTTGTACCGGCTTTGGTGGCTAACATTCCTATAAAGGGTATGAAAAACGCCGGAAGGTAATTGCTATTAGGTTAGGGGGATCTTAATGAATATAGCTCTTATTGCACATGACAACAAAAAAGAGTTGATGGAGGCATTCTGCATTGCTTACAAGTTCGTCCTGTCAAAGCATAAGCTTTTTGCGACAGGCCGCACGGGAGCTATTGTTTCTGATGCAAGTGGTCAGCAGGTTTTTTCTCTGGATTACGGAAAGCTTGGAGAACAGCAGATAATTGCCCGAATTGCATATAATGAGATGGATTTGGTCCTCTATTTTATAGACCCTGAAGAAATTGACAATAGCGGTTTGATAGAGCTATTATCTTTGTGCGATCAAAACAATATTCCCATAGCAACAAATTTGGCTACCGCAGAGGTCTTAATAAACGGACTTCAACGCGGAGATTTTGCTTGGCGTGAGCTTGTTAAAAATTGAATCATTTTCGTTCATATAAAAAGTATATCCCCTCATATGATTAAAGAGTGAAAGAATACGAGGGGTGTATAGTCAATGTCTCAAACTTCTGAAATTGATAATCTGGACAGGTATAAAAGCTACATTCAAAAGCGCAGAGTAGGTTTTGACAATTCTGAGGACGATTTTGCCGCAGAAAGTAAATCAGATAGAAGTCCCATAAAAGATATAGAAGATTTGAGCCTTTCAAAGGAGAATAAAACCTATGAGGGCTTTTTTGGCTATGGAAGGGAAACAGTCGATGAAAATAAATATACCCCTTCATACAGGCCGTTCTCACACCAAACAACAAATTATCCAAACCGTATGGATACAAGCATTTATCAGAAGAAGCGCACCAATAATTACGGGGCATCAAACCATTTGGCAATCGAGGAGAACAGGACTGCTAATCTTGCCATAAAAATAATAAAACAAGCCTTGGCCTGCTTTGCCATATTAGGATTGATAGTGTTTTTACAACAAAGGGCCGATGCTGCCGGTGCGTTAACGTTTATTAAAAGCCAAGTGGTAGATAATCATACCGAGGTGAGCAGTCTCATCACAGGAGTGGAAAATATAATAACCGAATGCTCGAAGATTTTTGGAGGATTACCCTGAATTCGAGTCAATTAACGGCATCATGTTTATTCCAGGAGGAAGACTTCTTGAGGGGACGGTAAGTATTATGAATCTGGCAAGCTTATTAAATAGAAAACAAAGAATTAAGAAGAAAAAGTTGTATCCGGTAAGAGAATTTGCCGCTATGGGAAACTGTTCTTTGCCGGAAGTAGTTCAAAGGCTGGATTACGATTGCTTTCATATTATTTATATTCTTAATGAGGATATGAGAATAATCGGACGGATAACCGAGCAAGATTTAATAAATGCAATCCAGACATACAGCTGTGAGAGCAAAATATCTGATGTGCTAAAGGACGTAATGTGATATTATGTTCATTAAGGTTGTCTTAATTGCCCATAATGCATTAAAATATACATATGAAGAGGTGGTTTATTAATGGATATGTTTATTGAGAAGATTGTAAAAAAGCGCAAAGGTATAGTTGATATACTGCTTATATTACTAATTGTAGTTGCGGTCATCATAATAAGCTACCTGTCGTTATTGTTTGTTCCGCAGTTTGCTATGATTTTAATGATTGCGCTCTTCTATCTGGCATATATACTTATCTCAAAGCTTAACATTGAATATGAATATGCTTTAACTAACGGAGATCTAGACATTGATATGATTATCAACCAAAAGAAAAGAAAGCGCTTGCTGAGCGTAAATTGCAAAGACTTTGATATAGTTGCTAAGGTTAATTCTTCTCAATATACCCGAGATATAAAGGAATGCAAAAATATTAAGGATTTTACTTCCCGCAGTAAAAATGTCGATGTTTGGTTTATCTCACTGAGAAAGGACGGGCAGGCGACAGTTATTCTCTTTGAGCCGTTGGAAAAGATGATTGATAATTTTGCAGTCTATATCCCGAGAAAGGTATTTAAGAGTTAGATAAAACAAAAGCATAGCCGGTACTTATGACTGTTGAAAAGATAGCTTCACGATGACGCTTAAGCGCCGCAACATGTGAAGCTATTTTAACATCATTTTTCCATTCATCGGCTATATAACTATACTGTATAATATTAATCGAGAAGCATTATTCGTTTTCGCACACCATAGCCTAAAGCTTATGAATATTGAATTATGGGGGTTACATGAGAAATAGAAGAATTAGTGCAATAGCAGGTGCACTTGTACTAACACTGATTGCCGCAGGAATACTGGCAGTGTATATTGTAAGAAATACACCGAATTCGGCAGTGGTTGATCCGTTCGATACTTCTCAAACGAGCTTTGTTATAGGCGGTGAATGGATTAAGGAAGCATACCCGCCTATTCTGTCAGAGGACCGAATACTGTTGCCCTTTGATACAATCAAAGCACATATCGATAGATACATATGGTATGATGATGCGCTTCAAAAGGTCACTGTTACTACCAATGACAGGGTTATCAGAATGAAAACCGGAAGCCTAGATGCGCTTGTCAATGAAAAACCCATGGAGTTGAAGTTTCCGGCTGTTGAAGAAAATGGTACACTATATCTTCCCATCGATTTTTTGAAGGAGTTTTACGGAATAACTGTCCGGTACATACAAAGCAATGATGTCGTAGTTGTAGATTTCAACAACGAAGTATACAGAACAGCGTGGCCCATTGATGCAAAGACAGTTGTGAGGAAGGGAATGAGCATCCATGAGCCCATTGTAAAAAAATTCATCGGTCACGGTGAGAAGGGCCTGGATATTGATCGTACCTTGGAAACGAGTCTTATTGTTTTTGACGAAAAGGACGAGTGGTACCGGGTTAGAGCCAATGACGGCTCATTGGGTTATGTTAAAAAAGAAGAAGTGGTTGTTTCAGGAAAACAGTATTTTATAGATGATGAGGAAACACCCGTAAATCCCGTTCTGACCTCAGGAAAGATAAATTTGTTCTGGCATATGACTTACTCCAAAAGTCATATCAAGCTTTCAAACACAACCACTCCGGGGATAGATGTTATATCCCCGACATGGTTTGAAATTGTGGATAGGAAGGGCACTATAAAAAACAGAGCAACCCCTGAGTATATGGAGCAAGCCCATAAAAACGGCTGGCAGGTTTGGGCATTGTTTTCAAATGCTTTTGGTGATATTGAGGGAACCAGCATTATTCTGAATAATTCTGATATAAGACAGGAAATAATACGTAATATTTTGGCGTATGCCGCCCTCTACGAGCTGGACGGAATAAATCTGGATTTTGAAAACATGTACAAGAGCGATAAGGACGCATACACACAGTTTGTCAGGGAATTTTATCCCTTAGCCAAGGAACAGGGATTATTTGTTTCTGTAGATGTTTCTATACCCGACGGGAGCGATACATGGTCTAAGTGTTTTGATAGAAAAGCTTTAGCTGAAAGTGTGGATTTTGTCTGTCTTATGACTTATGACCAACACTGGAGCACAAGTCCGAAAGCCGGATCCACGGCAGAACTAACCTGGGTAGAGGAAAACCTTCAAAAAACACTTTTAGAGGTTCCGGCCGAAAAATTACTGCTGGGCATTCCCCTTTACACAAGGCTTTGGGCTTTGGAGGAAACCGATGAAGGGGCAAAACTCTCCTCAACTGTTCTTAATGTGGAAACAGCTTGGGAAAGGATTGAGGAATGCGGTGCGGTGGTAGCCTGGAACGATCTTTCGGGCCAGTATCAGACTGCATTTGAAAAGGACGGAAAATCTTATCAAATGTGGATTGAGGATCAAGACGCCGTGAATATGAAAACTTCATTAGTGCATAAATATGATTTAGCAGGCGCTTGTGTATGGGCATCCAACTTCGCTAATGAAGAGGTGTTCGAGATTTTTGAACGAAACTTAAAGCAAATAGGCAGCTATGAGGAATGGAAACAATCCTTTAGCCAACCCGTAGTGAAAAAATGAGTGTCAAGGGGACGGTTCTCTTGACACTCCGATTACAGCGGCTGTAGGATGCTGCGATTTAGCGCTCCGTGCCAACATCCTGTTTCTAGTCGCGCCCTCTACTTAGATCCATGCTTCGCTTTAGATCGCAGCAGCCACGCCGCTCAATTATGTTTGTACACGCTGTCATCCTGAGCGAAGTGCAGCTACATCATCGCACAGCCGCTATTGCTTAGAAAATTATACTATGCTAAAATAAATGCATTGTTTATTTAAGGATGAATTTATGGGAAAAGTCAACGAGATACCCGCAAGCCCTATGGATTATCTTCTTCTTCCGGTTTGGGTGCATAAAAAGCTTTCTGTAAAGTTAACAGGTTTGATTTTCGCTTTCATTTTTGTGGGCGTTTATGATATGTTTTTTTATCAAAACCTTTTTAAAGAAGGGTTCTTTGAAGGTAGCCCCGGAATTCTTATTTTAAGGATTTCCCTATTTATTATATTTGCATTATTGGTAGGTGCCATTGATGTTATATGTACAATGGTTCCTATTTCAGAGTTGGCAATTATGATAGGAAAGCGCAGCGAAAAGTATGTAAACCCCAGAATTCCGGTTATTCTTATGAAATCTTATGCTGTTTCACACTTGCTTTTTGTTATACCTACCGCATTTTTTGTTTACTCAGGGGTGGACTGGAGCTTGGTTGATATGACTTCAACTTCACAAGTCCGCTTGCTTTTCTCAGTACTCATCACCGTGTTGAGCTTTATGCCGTTTTTCCAGCTTGGAGTTATATACAGAACAACCAGTATAAGAACACGTATTCAGATTTTCGGCAAGCTTATACTCATTTTGGCGACATATTTTTGGATGAATTTGAGCGGTAGCGCAGTAATGTTTTTTGTATCACTTTTTCAGGATATAATTTTTAATATGCGTTAAAGCACGAACCTATAATAGTTTTATTTGCGGGGACAAGGGAACAGGCACTTTGTTCTTCTTGGAGGAAAAGACAATGTCATTCGATAACGTAAAGAAATATTTTGATGATGTTGGATTATCTGATCGAATCATAGTATTGGAACAATCCAGTGCAACAGTTGAACTTGCAGCAAAAGCCATTGGATGCGAAGCAAAACAGATTGCAAAATCATTGTCATTATTGGTGGGTGATTCGCCAATACTAATCATCGCAGCAGGAAATGTAAAGATAGACAATCAGAAATTTAAGGCAACATTTCATCAAAAAGCAAAAATGATTTCAGGAGATTTGGTTGAGGAATATATCGGGCATGGCCCGGGGGGTGTGTGCCCGTTTGCTGTTAAGTCTGATGTGGCAATCTATATGGACATTTCCCTCAAGCAAAATGAATTGGTATACCCGGCCGCAGGCAATGAAAATAGCGTTGTTAAGCTGTCGTTAAAAGAATTAGAACACCATACAACTTTTCAGGATTGGGTAGATGTATGCAGAGCATAAGCCAGGGGACGGTTCCGTGTCCTATTTTAACCCTGTCTTGTAAGACCCAGAACTGTCCCCTGGCTTAACCTCTGTCTTAACTGCTTGAAATCATTATTCAAAGAAGGTATAATTAAAGACGGCAT
>CAYWXN010000110.1:0-6252 GCA_964462075.1 uncultured Ruminiclostridium sp.
TTTTTCATTTAATCATTTGTTCATAGAGGTTGACGCAATCAGTAAGCAGACAGGTATGATGGCTTCCAGCATAAGTAAAGCATCGCTTATACAAAAGGCTATCCAGGCTGCGGAGAATACTACAATAATATGTTTAGCTAAGTATTTCGGCGAGAAGTCACTCTATCGAATCGGCAACATAGAAACAGCAGACAGAATTGTTACAAACTCAACACTGGATGACTCTTATAAAGATTACTTATTTGGCCTTAATATTAAGGTATATACATCCGTTGATATATATGAAGAATAGATGATTTGTTTACAATAGGGAGATTGAATACTTGAATACACCGATGTTAGAATTGAAAAATGTGAATTTAAATATCGATAGTTTCTCCCTGTCTGATATAGATCTTGATTTATATAAAAATGAGATTCATGTAATAATGGGCGAGAACCGATCAGGTAAAAGCTTGCTGATGCAGGTTGTTAGTGGTGCTATTTCTCCTGATTCAGGAAAACTTTTAATTAACGGAGAAGAAGTAAAATATAAAACCTATGC
The DNA here is from genome assembly GCA_964462075.1 of uncultured Ruminiclostridium sp. Classification (GTDB taxonomy): domain Bacteria; phylum Bacillota; class Clostridia; order DSM-8532; family DSM-8532; genus DTU059. Next base: position 545 of record CAYWXN010000110.1, read on the forward strand.
ATCCAAGGCGAACAAAGATATTATCTATGTGCGACAGGATGCTGATCTGCTGACAAATCTAACAGTGGCTGAAAACCTTTATTTTCATAGGCTGCCTTATAAAAACAAACTATTGAAAGTCATTGATCACAACAAATTAAATTATTTATGTCAGAAGCAGATTGATGAACTGAATCTGCCATTATCAATTTATGATAAGGTTTCTTCATTAGGTTTGGCACAGCGACAAATCATCGAATTTTGCAAAGCTTATGTGTCTGATGCAAAAATTGCTATTTTGGATGAACCCTTCGCCGCTTTAACGCAAAGTGAACGCGAGCTTTTATATGGAGTTGTAAAAAATATAAAAGCAAAGGGGACAGGAATTTTTTACATTACCCATAAACTGGAGGATGTTTTTCTTATCGGCGACAGAATAACCGTAATAAGGGATGGACGGGTCGTTGGAACAAAACTGGTTGCAGATTGCACCAAGGAAGAGATTATAAAGATGCTCAGCGGCCAGTATATACAGAAAAGATATCCCAAAATTGATAAAAAAGCAGGGAAAACCGTATTATCGGTTAGAAATTTGGGATTTGAAGACAAGTTGGAGAACATCAGCTTTGACTTAGCAAAAGGTGAAATATTAGGGGTGACAGGCTTGGCAGGATCAGGCCGTACACTTCTGGCTAATTGTTTGTTTGGAGCAGTGGAAAACGTAACCGGAAAAGTGTTCTTGAACGGTACAGAAGTGAAGATAAAAAGCCCCCATGATGCTACATCAAAAGGTATCGCACTCATTCCGGAAAATAGGATGACCGATTCAATATTCAGTTGCTGGGATGTAAATGATAATGTCTCTGTTTCGGCACTGAAAAGATTTACCAATGCTTTTATGATTGATATGCCTATCCTGAGACAGGCAGTTTTAGACTACACCACAAAGCTAAACATTTCTCAAAACCCCGGGGACAATATTTTAGATTATTCGGGTGGCAATCAACAAAAAGCCATATTTGCAAAATGGATAATGAGCCGTGCGAAAATATTTATTTTGGACGAGCCTACCAGAGGTTTGGATATAGCAAGTAAAATAGATATATATAATTTTATCAATGATTTGGTCAAAAAGGATGTAGGGATTATACTCATCTCATCCGATATCGAAGAGATTTTGGGGCTGTGTGACAGAGTCGCAGTTTTAGCCAGTCGTACACTTGCTTGCAATGTTTCAACAAAAGATATAACGGTGGAACAAATTATTGAAATTGCCACAAAGGGCGATGAATAGGCTCAATTGGATAGCAAATATCTATTTTTCTATTATGAAATTATCATTAAGCAAAGCCCAGTTTTGGGGGAAGGGGTATCCCAAAGCCCAATAGCTTAAACCTCGTAAGTTATAATTTTTTACAAGGTCAAACTTTGCCTGTGCACTTCGAGCATCTTCAAACCATACCTCGTGACCTTGTCCCTGTGCATCGGTATACCGATAGAACGGAGACTGAGATACTATGTTAAACTGAATTGGCGCACCATACCTTACCGCTCTTAGGGTAGCTTCCTGATTGCTGAAGGTTTCGGCTTCCTGCCCCGGAACATGTGGATAGAGCCAGTCCCGGGCATATATTTGGAATCCCAAAAAAATTTTTTCCCTTGGAATAACCGTAACTGAGTAATCAAGTACGCGGCGTATTTCATTTATTGGTGAAATTGCCTGAGGCGGACCTTTGCGATATCCCCATTCATAAGTCATAAGGATTACAAAATCGACTATTCTGCCATGAGCTTCATAGTCATGCGCTTCATAAAGGAGGCCGGCCTGTTGCCCGGATATCTTGGGAGCCACAGCAGTAGATACGAAGTAGCCCAAAGGATGCAATCGGTTTACCGCTCTTTGCAGGAAGTTGTTATAAGGTATTCTGTCGGCGGGAAGTACATTTTCAAAATCAATGTTTAATCCGAGATAACCTTTTTCACGCATAATAGTTACTATGTTTGCAAGCAGCCTTTCCACAAGTTGAGGACTGTTTAATACAACACTAGCTAAATTTTCACCTCTTGCTGTGGATGTAAAATTAGTTATTGACATCATAGGGATTGCACCGACTGCTAAAGCGGCTTGAATAGCGGCGGCATCATCAATAGGTTGGAGGCTCCCGTCTTCTCTTATAAGATAGGCAAAAGGACTGAGATATGTTAAATATCTTCCTACATCTCTTACAATCGGACCTGCTTGCTGCCCTAGAAGATATATGTAGCCATTAACCTGTATTGCAGGCCTTGGTTTCTGTGGAATGGCTAATAGGGTACCCGGATATATAAGATTTGGATTTTGAATTCCATTAACGGCTATCAGTGATTGAACCGGTACACCGTATTGCTGCGCGATAGACCATGGAGATTCGCCCGGCTGAACAGTATGGTACGCAGCCTCTTTTGGAATGACCAAAGCTTGGCCGATTACAAGGGTTTCGGGATTCGGCAGCTCATTTATGTTAGCTATAGCATCAACGGGAACATTATATAAGCCGGCTATCCGCCACAGAGTTTCATTTGCCTTAACTACATGTATGAACATAATAAATCTCCTTTATTATTATCAATATATGCCGGCAAAATTGAGATGTTAATTTACTTTTTTCCTGTTATAATGTATACTGGTTCTAAATTAACAAAGAATTGGAGTTGGAAAGATGTTTGATTATACCTGCTGATTAGTTTAAGCATAATATTTGAAATAACAAATGAGCTTTTATTTTTATGCTTTTACACATGCAAGTGAGTAATCAATTCTTTTCACTCAAAAATATATACTTCTCCACCGGTGGTTGGTTTTGTTTTTATGTATTTTATGAGCTGCGGGATTAACTCTCTTGCAGCTCATTTTTGCTTATAGGAGGAGGGTATAAATAATGTCGCTTATTAACATATCAAACTTAACATTTGCCTATGAGGGCAGCTATGATAATGTATTTGAAGACGTTTCATTTCAGATTGATACTGATTGGAAACTTGGTTTTACAGGAAGAAATGGCAGAGGAAAGACAACGTTTCTTAATCTTTTACTCGGGAAATATAAGTATAGCGGAAGTATTACGGCCGGTGTAAACTTTGAGTATTTCCCATATGCAGTCAGTAATAAGAGTGCTGATACTATTGATGTAATTAACGGAATTTATTCGGAATATCAACAATGGGAGCTAATAAAAGAGCTATCTATGATTGAAATCACCGAGGACGTCCTTTACCGCCCATTTAATTCTTTAAGCAACGGAGAACAAACTAAGGTTTTACTTGCCGTTCTTTTTTTAAAGGAGAACAGCTTCCTGCTGATTGACGAGCCGACAAATCATCTTGATTCGAGAACAAGGGAAATAGTGAGTAATTATCTAAAAGGGAAGAAAGGGTTTATTCTGGTGTCCCATGACAGAGTGTTTTTGGATAATTGTATAGATCATATTCTTTCAATAAATAAAACAAATATTGAGATACAGAAAGGTAATTTTTCATCATGGTGGGCAAATAAACAGCTACAGGATAATTATGAGTTTGCTCAAAACGAAAAACTTAAAAGAGATATTAATAGATTAACACAGGCCTCAAAGCGCACATCAGAGTGGTCAAATAAGGTTGAGAAAACAAAATTTGGGTCATTAGACTCAGGTATTAAGCCGGATAAGGGTCGCATAGGACATAAAGCGGCCAAAATGATGAAGAGGTCTAAAAGCATAGAAGCAAGACAGCAAGTAGCTATTGAAGAGAAATCGAAGCTATTGAAAAATATCGAGAGCGAGGAAGCCCTTAAAATCTCACAACTGCCATTCCATTCAAAACGGCTGATTGCCTTTGATGATGTATCTATTTATTATGGAAATAAAGTCGCATGTGATGGTATCAGCTTTACAATTGAACAAGGTGATAGAATATCTTTGCAAGGGAAAAACGGTTCGGGAAAGACAAGTATTATAAAGCTGATTTGTGGAGAAAGCTTAAACTATTCAGGAGATTATTACAAAGCAAATCAATTACTAATCTCATATGTGCCTCAGGATACATCATTTCTAAAAGGAAATCTAGCTGAGTATGCCCTGGGAAATAAACTGGATGAAAGTCTTTTTAAAGCAATTTTACGGAAACTTGATTTTTCAAGGATACAGTTCGAAAAGGATATGTCCGAATTTAGTGAGGGGCAGAAGAAGAAGGTACTTATTGCTAAAAGTCTATGTGAAAAGTCTCACTTACACGTATGGGACGAACCTCTTAATTTTATTGATGTTTTTTCCAGAATGCAAATCGAAGAATTATTACTGTCATATAAGCCAACCATACTGTTTGTGGAACATGACGGGGCGTTTTGTGAAAGTGTGGCCACAAAAATTGTTACTCTGAACTCTTAATGATTTGTTATATTTATTATGTCTAAAAATCATTATAAAACTAAAAAAAGAAGAATTGTGTTTAAAGCCAAAATAGAGTACAATTACTATTAAACATGCTTCTTTTATGGTTTTTATGAAGCGAGTAAGTATAAATTAGAGGAGGAAATCTAGAATGAAGAGAACTATAACAATTGTACTAACCCTTTGTATGGTAATCATGATTCTTTCCGGATGTGGCGGGGGATCAGCCGGAAACGTAATCAAAATTGGTGTTTACGAGCCTTCTTCCGGTGACAACGGCGCCGGCGGAAAGCAGGAAGTTCTCGGGATAGAATATGCTAATTCTGTTCTGAACTCGGTAGAAATCGGCGGGAAGAAATATGAAATAAAGCTTGAAATCGTAGATAACGAGTCTTCCAACGACAAGGGTCCATCGGCAGCCGCAACTTTGGTTAGCGCTAAATGTTCTGTTGTTCTTGGTTCTTATGGCTCCGGTGTTTCAATTGCAGCAAGTGATGTTTTTGGAAATGCCGGAATTCCTGTAATAGGCGTTTCTTGTACAAACCCACAGGTTACAGAAGGAAATACACACTATTTCCGTATTTGCTATCTGGATCCGTTCCAGGGTACAGTACTTGCAAACTTTGCCGTGGATGAATTCAAAGCAAAGAAAGCCTACATATTAACAAAACTCGGTGATGACTATTCTGTAGGACTCGGTAACTACTTTAAGGTAGCATTTGAGTCTCTTGGCGGAACTGTTATTGAGGAAACATTCCAAGAAGGTAACAGCGACTTTACAGCATATCTGACTACAGCAACCAAAGAAAAGGCCGATGTTATATTTGCTCCTACATCAACAGAAGCAGCTTCCTTAATTATAGGTCAGGCTGTATCTCAAGGTGTTAAGATTCCTCTATTAGCAGGCGATACATGGGATAGCTCAGTTATTCTTGATGCTGCAAAGGGCTCTGAAAGCAAAATTTACGTGTCTACATTCTTTGACGAAGGTGATGACTCAGCAGCAGGCTCAAAATTTGTAACTGATTTCAAAAAGTGGCTTAATGATAACCCGGAGAAAAAGAATAATAACGGCGGTAACGATATAGTAGCTGCTGTTTCGGCATTGGGCTATGATGCTTATATGACTGCTGTCGAGGCTATTAAGGCCGCCGGAAGCACAGATTCCAAGAAGATTAATGAGACTCTATGGGGAGTCAAATACTCCGGAGTAACCGGTGACATTGCTTTTGATGATATTGGCGATGCTATACGTGATGTAGCATTCATAAAGAGTGTTAACACTGCCGGGGGAAAATGGGACTTTGTAGCAATACAGGGTGT
>CAYWXN010000111.1:0-6232 GCA_964462075.1 uncultured Ruminiclostridium sp.
CTGCTCTTCGGACGGACGCCGTTTCTTTTTATCGCCTTTGATATCGGCAATAAAACTATCGGCCTCTTTTGCGCAGTCAATACATAGCTTTGCTTGAGGCAAAAGCTCCAGTCTTTTAGGATCAATCTCTTTATTACAGCTTTCGCAAAAGCCATATGTGCCTTTTTCAAGCTTTTGAAGTGATCTTTCGATTTCGCCGATTTCATGCTCATGCAGTTTTTTTAAAGCCATTTGTTGTTCAATATCATACAATTCGCTGGCTAATTCAGCCGGGTGATTATCATAGTTTGAAAGTTCACTACTCTCATTATTATCATTTTCGCCCAGCTTCAGGTTTTCCATATCATCCAAAATATCTTCACGATTTTCTTTATGCTGCTTCAATAAATGTCTGTAGTGGTTATTTTCTCTTTCATCCATATAAAAATGCCTTTCCCATCTCAATGATATCATTAATATCTCACTTAATGGGATTATTAATACTTTTCTTTAAGACTATTCGCCGATAATTTTTATAAGGATGCGTTTATTACGTTTTCCGTCATATTCTCCGTAAAAAATTTGCTCCCATGTTCCAAAATCCAGTTTGCCGTCGGTTATTGCCACTACTACATCACGGCCCATTAATTGTCTCTTTAAATGGGCATCGGCATTATCCTCATACCCATTGTGGGAGTATTGTGAGTGGGGCTTTTCCGGAGCCAGTTTTTCAAGCCATTTTTCAAAGTCGGAATGGAGACCTGATTCGTCATCATTAATGAATACACTTGCTGTAATGTTCATGGCGTTGACCAAAACAAGGCCTTCCTTGATTCCGCTTTCCTTAAGGCATTTTTCAACCTCACGAGTAATATTCAGGTAGGCCCGCCTTGCCGGAATATTTACAGTAAGTTCTTTTCTGAAAGATTTCATGATCTACCTTCCTCCTTGTTAAAAATTAAATAAATAACGCTAATGTTTTTAAGGTAAAAAAGCCGATAAATATTATAATATAATACAATACTAAACAATTAACAGTATAGTATTCAAGTTAAAGAGGAATAACCTAATGAATTTTTTACGTAAGACGAAACGGATTATTACTTTCCGGTATATTAGCTGGTTCATATATTTTGCTTCATTTGCAGGACTCCTGTCGATCTCTGTCTTACCCCTTTTTAACAACAATACAAATCTATTAATAAGCAATCCTGAGTTTTTTTATTGGGTATTGCGTATATTTACTGTTCTGGTCGGCGTTAACACTATTTTACAATATTTTAATTTTAAGCAGCAAGACCAAGCTTTTTTTGAATTTGATAAGTCTTTGAGTGATGTGCAAATGGAAATCCCATCCACAGATGAGGGCTCTAAGAAAATGGACATGATGACTATTTCGGCAGCATTGAATTATGCACTCGAAAACATGAATGAAAAGAATGAAAGACTTAAAGCTGAAATAGAAAAAAATGAACGGCTTTCAGAAAATATAGCTGAATTTTACAGACAGATGAGGACTCTTAAAGAAGCCGATCTCACATTTGACTTTTTTGAATATGACATAAATAGTGCTGAATTTACTTTCATTTCAGGTATGATAACCGCCTTGGCCGGCGAAAGTGAGGCCACACAAATCAGTGCGGAAAATCTCTTTAATAATTTCGGCTTCAATATTACATTGACGGATCTTATAAATCATGTAGAAACATGTCTTAGAAAAGACTGCGATATGAATTTCGAGTGCAGTGTCAACGGAAAGGAAGAAGTTCGTTGGCTGAAATTCTGGGGACGCCCAACTAAGGATAAGACAAGAATAACCGGCGCTATTACCGACATCACCAGAGAGGTAAAAAGCAGGAATATTGAAAAAGAACGTACCATACATGACAATATAACCGGTTTTTATAACCGAAATGCCTTATCAGAGGTTGGAGGAAAGGTAATTGCCGAGTGCAAAGAAGATGAGCATGTTGTCTTTGTCTACGTTGGTCTGACAGGGTATCAGGAATTTCAGGAACGCTTCGGAATGGTAGCAGGAAACAGCTATATACGTGTATGCGCAGAGGTTATGAAGAAATTTGTCACAAAAGATATGATTCCGATTAGATGGTGGGGTTCAGATTTTCTCTTTATAGTAAAAGGTGTAAAAGACTTAAATGTGTTTGAAAAAGAAGCAACTGCCATAGCCGCCAAGATTGAAACATATGTAGGTGAGGTAGACGGTATAGCAGTTGCTTTCCCAATGGTAATGGGATATTCGGCATCAAAGATACATGGGAAAACCCCGGCAGAGCTACTTGAATTTGCCGCGTTTGCAGAACATGAAGCATTGCGTGAGGTGGCTATGAGCCCCAATGAATTTAACTATGATCGATTTGAAGAGGCTCATATGGCATCTCTAAGGCGAACATTTATTAAAGATATCATTGATAGAAATCAATTAAAGGTCGTATTCCAGCCAATTGTATCTTTGAGTACAGGCGAGCTTTTTGGATTTGAGGCTTTATCACGGCCTGTTAATTCGGCCTACGGTAGTATTTTAGAGCTGATTGATGATGCCGAGGCAACGGGCCATTATGGAATATTAGAGAAAAGAATGGTATATAATGCTCTGGATTCTTATATGGCACGCGGCCCAAAGTATAAGGATCATTATCTTTTTATTAATACGGCGCCCTTCGCAACTCTTGATGAAAAAGACTATAACGATATCAGAGACAGGTATTTTGGTCATATGAAAGTGGTATTTGAAGTTATAGAGAGAAATCGTATGGATCCTGATGAAATAAACCTCAGAAAATCTATTGTGAGGAAGGCAGGAGCCAAGTTTGCCCTGGATGATTTCGGATCGGGACATTCAAATCATTTGGCACTTCTGGCCCTTGAACCCGATATTATAAAAATTGACAGAGAGATGGTAAGGGGAATCAATGAAGACTTAAGAAAACAACATATGCTTGAGGATATAATAAGCTATGCCCGCTATCGTGGTACCCGTGTATTGGGAGAAGGAGTGGAGACTCAGGAAGAACTTGAAACACTATGCCGTATGGGCGTAGATTATGTGCAGGGTTTCTTTACAGGAATACCCGATGAGAAATTGACTGAACCTGATATAAAAGCTAAAAAAATTATTAAGGGTATTATTCGAAACAAGAATATTGATTTAAGACAATTATATATTATCATGGAAAAATCCCTTGCCATTATAAATAAAGATTATGCAAGATGTCTCTCTGTTACCGTCTACCTAATGATAAAGCTTGGCAAACGTCTTAATATTGAAGAGGACAAATTTACAAACTTAATTATTACAACAATATACCACAAGATGGGACTTCTCTATTCCGGTTATAAGAATCAAAGCATTTTAAAAAGTGATGAAATAACCGAGCACAGTATCTTTGCATATTTGTTGTATAAAGAATTCTCTCCTTATCCCGAATTCTCCAGAGTTATTCTGTATTACAATAAAAAGTATGATGTCAACGGGGCTATCGGAAATATTGTCGTTCCCGACGAAGCATACTTATTATCCCTAGCAGTGGCCATTGCCGAGGTTATTGTAAACAGCAAGGAAAAAGATATTAAGAAGAACGTTGCTGAAAGAATTAAAGAAGATCATTTTAAGCCGGAATATAAGCAAGTACTGGAACAATTATGCGAAGAAAATATGCTAAGCCGTATTACAACAGGTGAGTATAAAGTGGAGTTGCTCTCCTATATCGGAGTGGCAAAACTGAGTAAGGCTGAAATCATGAGCTTATTGAGAACGTTCATGTATGCAATAACCTTTAGAACCCAGTACAACTTTGCCCATGCCAAAACAATGGAAACTATAGTGAGTCTTCTGGGGCAAATAACAAAACAGAATTGGAACATGATGGAGAAAGTTCGTGCCGCAGCCCTGTTATACAATATAGGCATGCTTACTCTTGACGAGGAAACCTTCGTAAAGGACCATTCTCCCTTTGAGCTTCACATTATATTAAGCGAAGCCATTGAAAAGACAAACGAAATTTTTAAGGAAGCAGAGCTTATAGATATTGTGGATATGTTTAATGCCACAATTGGTGAGAAAAAATTTTCGGAAAAGCATATGCTTATGGGTAAGGATATTATCAGCGGAGCAAATATGATTAATTTAGCAGATATTTTAGCTTCACTTATGGAACAGAGATGTTACGCCTATGAGAACTCATGCCGAGATATCTTTGACGAGCTTAAAGAAATAAGTAAAACCGAAGATTTGTATCTTCCCATGATTGACCTTATGGAAGAGTATGTCGATGACATTGAGGCGCGTGTAAAATCCAGCCGGGCAGATATTGGGAAGCATTATCATAACGTAATCTCAGGATTTGAAAAACTCAAGACATTTCTTATTGATCGTCAAAAAGACTAGGTAAAAGTATCGTCTAAAGGTTAAAAATACTATAAAAAGGGAATAGTGAATATATAAAAGCTTACAGCTATCTGAAAATTGTTTTATACATGGTGAAAAAGCTTATTATTAAAGGCTTTCAGCCGTGAGTCTTTGACTTTTGATTGCAGTTGGTGTATACTGGATATCAAGCAAGTATATAAATCTACTAAAAAATGACATGCAGTAGCAAGCTCCATACATACGTTTGACTTATTTATTAAAGAATTAAGCAAATGGGATTATGTATGATAAAAAGGAGCGGAAAATTATGTTCAGTATAGGGGATAAAATTGTTTATCCTATGCACGGTGCAGGAGTAATCGAATCCATAGAAGAAAAAGAAATTCTTGGTGAAAAGAAAAGCTACTACGTAATGAAAATGCCTGTCGGAGACATGAAGGTTATGATTCCCATAAACAATGTTGATTGTATCGGTATTAGGGACATTATTAACAGGAATGATGCCGATAAAGTTTTCAAAGCTTTAGAAGTCAGCTGTGATGAGCAAACAGCAAATTGGAATAAAAGATATCGTGAAAATATGATTAAAATAAAAAGCGGAGACGTATTTGAAGTCGCTGAAGTGGTGAAGAGTCTTGTTTCAAGAGAAAGACATAAAGGCCTATCAACAGGTGAACGAAAAATGCTTAACAGTGCCAAACAGATTCTTATAAGTGAATTGGTCTTGGCAAAAAATATGAACCCTATGGATGTTGAAGATATAATTAATACTAGGATAACAACCTGATTTTATCCATTCAAAGGAAGTTTATATGCTGGAAAAGATCTTAAAATACGCATTTGGGCTTACAGGAGCATTAACGGGAATATCGCTGGTACGTCTATTAATGATTCAAAGCGGCATGGATGAATATCTCGGCACGTTTTATGGAGTTGGGTTGCTTGCAGTTGCCGCCGTTATTCTTGGCGTAATGATGTTTTTTCTGGGAGGCAGGGTTATTGCTATTTCTGCGGGTTTTGTCGACAAAATTGAAGACTCATTACAGAAAATTACGCTTTATGAGCTCATGATAGGAGCCAGCGGGCTTATTGCCGGGTTGATAATTGCTAATCTTATTTCTATTCCAATCGTAAAAATCGAATTAGTCGGAGTACCCTTATCAATAATAATAAATATTTTATTTGGTATTTGCGGGATTTATTTTACTGTTATTAAAAAGCACGAAAATATATTTGACGGGGCTTTGGACAGAAAGAAAGCCTTAAATTCAAACGGAATAAAACTGCTGGATACCAGCGCTATAATTGATGGCCGAATTCTGGATTTAAGCAGGACAGGCTTCTTGGAAGGTGAGCTTGTAATTCCGGGTTTCGTTCTGGAGGAGCTTCGCCATCTGGCCGATTCAGCTGATGATGTAATCAGAGCCAAAGGACGCCGGGGGCTTGATGTTTTGAATATGCTGAAAAGCGACGCCAAGTTTCCTATTACCATTGATAAGTCAGAGGGAGACTCGCGAATCGAGGTAGACGAGCAACTTTTGTCAAGAGCGAAGGAAATAAGGGCAAAGGTTATAACAAATGACTATAATCTGGGGAAAGTAGCGGCAATCAAAGGTATTGAGGTACTTAATATTAATGATTTGGCCAATTCCATGAAGCCGGTGGCAGTGTCCGGAGAAGAAATGACCATTCGTATAGTTAAAGAAGGCAAAGAGAGCGGCCAAGGCGTAGGGTATTTGGATGACGGAACCATGGTTGTGGTAGAACAAGCCTATAAGTTTAAAGGCCAGCTTGTGGATGTGGTTGTGGTTAGTGTTCTTCAAACTTCTGCCGGACGTATGGTTTTCGGTAAATTTAAAAACGTAC
>CAYWXN010000112.1:0-6229 GCA_964462075.1 uncultured Ruminiclostridium sp.
AAAACGATATCTATAAGATTATAGTATATCAAGTTGTCTTGCTCATCTACTGTAATATGCAAACCTGTCTGACTGAATCATATAAAAGAAAACAATTTTCACTCAGTAGAGAGTACTTGGTCTTAAGTACTATGGATCATTTAACAGGGATTAACAATAGAGGGAAGTTCGATAATGAAATAAATACTTGGATAAATTTTTCTAATAGATATAGTAACCCTCTTTCATTAATTCTATTTGATATCGATAATTTTAAAAGGATAAATGACTGCTATGGGCACCTGGTGGGCGATAATGTAATAAAAACTATAGTTGCAACAATAAAAGGGTCGATTCGAATTACAGATAGTTTTGCCCGGTGGGGCGGGGATGAATTTGTAATCCTGCTTCCTGATACGAATATCCAACAAGCCGAAGATATGGCAGAAAGGATGATAACAAGTATTCGAAATAATTCTTACGGCCAAGCAAAAGATATCACTTGCAGTTTTGGTGTAACAACTCTAGGAAAAGATGATACTGCACAAACTTTACTAAGGAAGGCAGATGATCTGCTTCTCCAGGCTAAGGCCTGCGGAAAGGATAGAGTTATAAGTAAACCTAGCAAATCCTAGTCATAAAACAACGACAACATCTCTATCACAAATTTTCATCCTTTAAAGCGTCTATCGGGTTATCCTTTTTGATTTTCTGCATGGAATAAATCATAGTGGCGAATACGACTGCAAAGACACTTCCCACAGCAATTACAAGACTATACCAAGGGATAAAAAATCCCGTTTCCAGTCCAAATATTATACTCCTATATATTAGCCAGGTAACACCTATTGACACGGGGATACCGTAACCTAACCCTTTTACGCCATAGAGCAGGCATTCGTAATTCATCATCTTGTTAAACATTGTCTGCGTCATTCCTATGGATTTTAGCATAGCGAACTCACGACGTCGAAGCCCTATATTAGTCGAAATAGTATTAAATACATTTGCCGCAGCTATAAGTGAAATTAACACAATGAAACCGTAAGAAAAAATATTTATAACCGTTATTAAGGCCTTATCTGATTCGGTCATATCTGCATAATCGTAGAGTTCTGATGTGGTAAGGCCTTTTTCGTCAAGAGCTTTACACATCTTTTCAAAAACCACTTTATGATCATGTGCTTTAAAGTACATGAATACGATCCTTTCATTGTATTTTTCCCCTAAGAAAGTTTCCATAGCGCTAAATGGATAAACCAGTGTTATTTGCCCTCTTCCGTTTATGTTCCCACCCATAGGTAAGTCTGATAAAAATGCACCTATTTCTATCCCCACATGCTTTTCTGCTTCGGCTTGAGATTTTGTTATAATATCTTTCTCATCATTTTGAAACTCATAAACCAATTCATTGTTTTCATTCTCTTCTACCCTCGACAAATGATAGCCCTCGATTTGGTCAACATATATAGCGTTTATTGTTTTATTATTCCTGTCGAGTTGGTTTAAGGTATAATACCGTTCCTCATCGCCATTGTATATTTTGGAATAATCAATAACTATACCCAAAGGTTTCTGAGAACTTAAAATAACATCCTTATCCAGAGAATTTTGTATTAAATATTTTTCGTATGCTACGTCTTCTAAAAAAATGTGTTCTATGGTGAAATATTCATATTCTTTTTGAGTTAAGTCCAGTTCATTAGTTTTCAGGATGTAATCTTTATATTCCTGGCTTAGATTCGTCGTAGCAATATTACTATAATATGGGCGATATATAATGGAGTAGCTGCTATCGGTTACACCAACTATATTTTTAAGCTCATTATATATATCTTCCATTGAAGTTTCATTGTTTAAGTCGGGATTAAAAACATATCTGATATCATAATTAGCTTCATCAACCACAGTGGATACACCTTTAGTAAGATAAGCCGAAAAGCTGGAGGCTGAGATAAAGAGCACAACGCTTAAAAACAGTGATATTACAGTTGCTCGGTATCTCTTTCTGCTCCTTTTAAAATTCTTTTTTGCAATTATCCCCTCTACTCCGAACAGCTTGTATGATAGTTTGGAGGTTCTAGGTTTTTTAGCCTTAATATTTATATCCTTGGACATTCGTATAGCATCAATAGCCGATACCTTAAAGGCTCGACGCGCAGGGATATATGCTGAAATCATAACTGTGACAAGACCTATCACTAGGGCCAATATAGCTGCCTCCCAGGATACATACAAACTAAATGTCGTATCTATACCTTCTCCTAATAATGTGGCAAATATATCGCCAACAAAATTGAAAGTAAGACCAATACCAAAAATACCCGCCAATAAACCCAAAGGAATACCTATTATGCTTAAGAAAAAGGCTTCAAAGAGCACGCTCTTCTTCATCTGATTTCTTGTGGCACCAATGGATGACAAAAGGCCAAACTGTTTTGTCCTTTCACTTACAGAAATGGAAAAGGCATTGTATATTAATGATATAGAACCAAACATTATTATACCTATTAATACTGCCGCAAGACTGTATAATACAGAATTAAAGCTTCTCTCATTAGAGCTGCCGGTATAGCGGAGTAGGCTGTTATTAATTCTATAGCCGCCATCAGGAAATGTTCGTTCCATGAAAGAGTAAATTTCGTTAGCATTTGTAACCTTAAGGTAAGCATCAAAGCTGTATGAATCTTTATCATCAGCCACTGTCAATGCCGTGAATCCGGGGGCTGAATAGTTTTCAAAATCCGGTCTTTCATAGAAGCCTACTATCTTAAAATTACGTTTTTCTTTTATGTCCAACGTCTCAGTCATACCACTGTCTTGATGTACGAAAGGATTCATCTGATTAAGTTGAGAATTCTCCGATACCCGATCCCCTATTCCCAGTGAGATGGAGTCACCTATGGAGAAAACCACTCCTCCGTTAAACTTCAAATGCTCAGGCAAGATTATTTCAGATGGGTCAGAAGGAAGCCTACCCTCAATTAAATCCACCGGCATAATTTCTGCAAAAGCAGCATCCATGCCTCCGATAAAAAGGTAAGGCATATACTCGTTATTAGAATCCTCTAAAAGGGAATAACCAATATTCTGAAGAGCGGTTATTTGACTAACCTCATGACTATTTTTAACTTCCTTCAGTTTTTGGTCCGAAATGCTGTAGGCAGCACCATACCAATCCCCAGACTGTTCAATTTCCATATTTACTAAAAAATTTTGAAGACTTGATATTCCTGTTGTTACGGCAGTTATCATTGAAACCGATAGAATGATACCGATTATTGTTACAAGGGTTCGAACCTTGTTCTTACTCAAAGTTTTTAATGCTACCTTATTTACAATATTCATTTTCTAATCACCTCATCGCGGATGATTTTTCCATCCTCCAAGGTCATAATTCGGTCTGCCTGCAGTGCAATGTTTTCATCATGGGTGATTATTATTAAAGTCTGCCCGAATTTTTGATTAGAAAGCTTCAAGAGCTCCACAATTTCCTGTGAATTCTTAGAGTCGAGGTTGCCGGTTGGCTCATCGGCAAGAACCACAGCCGGAGCATTCATCAAAGCTCTTCCAATTGATACACGCTGCTGCTGTCCCCCTGAAAGCTGATTTGGCAGATGTTTTTCTCTTCCCTTTAAATCAAGAATTGTAAGTAATTCATTTAATCTGTCTTCGTTAACCTTTCTTCCGTCAAGGAGCACCGGAAGGGTAATATTTTCTGTTACATCCAAAACAGGAATCAGATTATAAAACTGATAGATAAGGCCCACCTGTCTGCGTCTGAAAATAGCAAGCTGTTCATCGTTCTGAGCATAAACATCCTGTCCGCTCATGTAAACCTTTCCGCCTGTGGGTTTATCAACACCGCCTATTATGTGTAATAAGGTAGATTTTCCTGAACCGGAAGGTCCCATTATTGCTAAAAATTCACCTTTTTTAACCGAAAAAGAAACATCGTCTAATGCCCTTACAATGTTTTCATCTTTACCATAGAGCTTTGAAAGATTTTCTATCCTTAATATTTCCATTTTAGATTTTCCTCCGAATTTACAATGGATTATTTAAGATAATTATATAAATTCAAGGTGACATAAAAGTGACTTAAATATAACTAAATCGTCACACTGTGTTACTAAGCTTCAAAGGCAATTTTGCCCTGCTCCTCAATAATCTGATTAGTATATAATTTGTAATAATAACCCCTCTTTTTGATAAGTTGTCTGTGGTTTCCCTCTTCAATAATTTTTCCCTTATCTATTACCAGAATTCTATCTGCTGAACGTATGGTGGATAATCTGTGTGCAATAATAAAACTGGTTCGCCCAGCCAAAGCTTTACTAAGAGCCGCTTGTATCAAATGCTCGGTTTCGGTATCAACAGAAGAAGTAGCCTCATCAAGTACAAACATTCCCGGATCGGACAATATGGCTCTCGCGAATGAAATTAATTGTTTCTGACCTGTGGATAGGCGACTACCCCTCTCCCCAACCTCGGTATCATATCCCTTTTCAAGATTCATAATAAAATCATGGGCATTTACAATCTTAGCCGCGGACATTATGTCCTCAATAGTGGCATCAATACGTCCATATGAGATGTTTTCCTTTACGCTCCCGCTAAAAAGATGAGGTTCCTGCAGCACATATCCGATGTTTGAATACGTCCAAAGCAAAGGCCGTTCTCTGTAATCCACTCCGCCAATGAGAATACTGCCCTCTGTCGGCTCATAGAAACGGCAAGCTAAATTAACGATAGTGGTCTTACCCGATCCTGTTTCTCCTACAAGGGCTATAGTTTCGCCTTCGTTAATTGTAAGGTTAAAGTTTTCAAGAATATTACCACCCTCCTTGTAACGGAAGGTTACGTTCTTAAATTAATTTTCCCCTGAAATTCCGGCCAGTCTTCCCGGTGGGAATCGAACATATAACCAAACTTCTCTATAACCTCCGGGCTGTCTATAATATCATTCTTTGTGTCTAAAAGTGTTACAACCCTTTCTGCCGAAGCTTGTGTGTATTGAAGCTCAGTTAATACCTTTGCAAATTGCCTAATAGGATCAAAAAACTGTACGGCATAGGAACTAAACAATACTATTGTACCGTAGCTGACAGCACTATTTGCCGCATCAAAGCCACCCTTCCATAGTACAAAACCCGCTGCAAGATTACCTAAAATCAATATTAATGGTGTATATATTGATGAGATATTAGCCGCCCTTACCGAGAAATTCTTCATCTGGGAAGTAAGTCCCTCAAACTCTTCCAGAATGTGTTTTTCAATACTCAGAGATTTAATTGTCTTTGCTCCTGTTATACCTTCATTAAACCCGGCTGTTATCTGTGAATTATAACTTCGTATTTTTCTGAAATTATGAAGTATCTTTTTTTGAAATATCATGCTGATTATAGCCAGCGGCGGCACCGTAGCCAAAACTATAAGGGCATAGCCCACATCTGTTTCGAGCATAAATATTGTGGTGAGTATTATCAGGAATACTGACCAGAAAAGATCTACAACATGCCATGATAATGTAACTCCAAGCCTTTTTACATCCGATGTAAGTCTTGACATAATCCAGCCAACCGGAGTTCTGTCATAATAAGCGATTGGTAACTCCTGAAGCTTATTAAAGGCTTCCTTCCTTATATCGTAGGGTATTCCGTGCTCAATCTTTCCGGCCTTCAAAATCATAAGCCGAACATTTAAAGCCTGTAATACAACCACCCCGATTACAATGATGCAATAGGGCAAAAAGCCTTCAAGGGAACGTTTTACAGCAAAATTATCTATAGCGTACTGATTAAGCTTTGGAATAAGAGCATCTACCAGAGCCAAAAAGACCATCTGTATAATCAATATGATAATCTCTTGTTTATATGGCTTTGCAAATATTAGCAGCCTTTTTATAGTATTTATATCAATTCGCTTAGTATATTCTTGTTCTTGATATTGCATGGAGATTCATCCTTTCCTTCTAAGGATTTTAAAGGTTTTCGCTATTATACACACTGTCATCAATCAAATCCTCACCTAAAGAGCTTTGGATTTCCCATATCTTTTTGTATATTCCATCTTGTTTAATCAGCTCCTGATGGCTACCCTGCTCCGCAATTCGCCCTTTGTCCAAAACTAATATTTTATCGGCTTCGGATAGAGTTGTGATGCGGTGAGATATTATAAAGGTTGTAGTATCCTTCTGCCTTTCTTTCAAAGCTTTACGGATTTGGCTGTCTGTTTCTGTATCAACCGC
>CAYWXN010000113.1:0-6211 GCA_964462075.1 uncultured Ruminiclostridium sp.
CTATACCGCATCTTTGAATTCGCCATAAGTTAGACAAGAAAAGCTTATGGCGTTTCATTGTTTAAACTATTAAACCGGGGTCTGGGGGAGAAAAAGCATAATGAAAAAAAAATTAGTTAAAGCTACCATAAGATTCAAGCTCATTATGACTACAGTAATAATTATATTTATAATGGGCTCACTAAACATTATTTTGTTGCTCACATCAATGAATTATAGCAGTCAGTATGACAAAATACTTTCCAATATAAACACAGCTACGTCTATTACAGAAAAGGCTTCTTTAATAGCACAGGAATTAATTAATGTGGAATCGGGTGAAATTACTTTTTCCAACGCAAAGCATTGGCAACACCATAAAGAAGTCGGTGAGGAACTGAATTTTATGCTGGGAAACAGCTTATCAAACGAAAGCCGGGAAAGGCTTGAAGTCTCACTGGAGCTTTTGGATAAAATAGAAGCCAGCATAGTAAAAATTGAGTCCTTCATCAATGAAGGTAAGGCGGGTGAACTATTTGCAGAGCTTCAGACGCTAAGGACGGGATGTGGCATACTGAAAGGGCAGATTGAGGATTATATACTCTTTGAGGCTCAGAATAGCTCCATAATAAAAGAGAATATCAACAAAGGGTTTAAAAGAAATATATCAATTAATATTGCCGCATTAGCATTGAGTATAGGGTTTTCATTGGGAACAAGCCTTATAATTTCTAAAAATATAGCAAGGCCTGTAAATGCATTAAGACAAAAAGCGACGCTGATTGCATCAGGAAACCTGGAAATAGAAACAGTCAAGGTAAAGACAAATGATGAGTTGGTAGAATTGGCAGATGCGTTTAATGACATGGTTTTAAGTCTTAAGAATATAATCAAAAAAGTTTATAGTGCCAGCGACCAGATTCACTCGTTTTCCAATAAGATTGCGGCTAATGCAGAGACAAACAGTGCTGCGGGAGAGGAAATTGCTGCTTCTATCGAGGAGATGGCTGGAGGAATCCATCTTTTAAGTGATAACTCTAGTAATGCAATGAAAGAAATTGAAAAGATGTTTGAGATTACTCATTTTATTGCTTCAGGCACAGAAAAAATTCTTGATAGCGCCAATCAATCAGTTACAACAGCCGGAGAAGGCAGCAACTTCATTGAAGCATTCATAGCTCAGTTAAACAAAATAAATACGGTAATTGAGGAGGCATCAAAGGTAACAACTGTGTTAAATTTTAATTCAAATGAGATGAATAAAATCATGAACACAATATCTTCAATTTCTTCGCAGACCAACCTTCTGGCTTTAAATGCCGCAATAGAAGCGGCCAGGGCTGGTGATGCAGGTAAGGGTTTTGCGGTGGTTGCTGATGAGGTTAAAAAACTTGCTGATGAATCTTCCGAATCTGCCAGAAAGATTGAGGATATTATTAAAAATGTACAGACCGACACAAAAATGATGAACGAAAAGATGGAAGCAAGCCTTATTGAGATTTCGATTGGAAATGAATATGGCAATAAGGCCAAGGAGCGTTTTGAGTTAATTGAAAGAGCCAGTGAAGTTGTGAACTCTGATGTAATACGAATTTTTGAAGAGTTAAAGGGTCTTATAAATAATGCTGAGAGAGTAAACAGCAGAATGGAGTTGGTCGATAAAACCGCGAATGCAAATATTCTGGCTAGCACCAGTATAGGTGTAACAGTGGGACAGCAAGCAACATGTCTGGAGGATGTATTTAAATCGGCACTTACTCTATCAAACCTTGCTGTGGAGCTTGATGAAGCCGTTAAAAAGTTTAAGTTATAGTTAGGAAATTCATAATCTAAACTTATTTATATTTAAATTGCAAAGACACTATCAAAGCGGCACTTAAATTTATAGAAAACGGTGTTGCTTTGTAGTTCTTAATTATTAAAGGGTTTCAGCGATTAAGCCAAACCCCTTTTCTTTTGATAAGGGCACAAGTTATTACAAAATACGCCAATACTTTCCACAGATACTTCTCACCTTAAACCACTATGTGCTATAATTAAGAAAAATAGTAATTTGTGTTTCGTATCACTAGTAAGGGTATGAACATCAGGATATAAGCCCTGACTGACGCTATGATCAAGCAAAAAATCACAGGAAGAGCGAGAGGTTAAATATATTGATAAAAGTTATAACCATTACAGCGAAGTCCTTTTTTGAAGAACCTACCAAGCTGGATGAAAGCGGGGAGAGTATATGGTACTGTTTATCATAGGTCTTGTGATGCTGTTAGGCACCCTTTTTGCTTATGCTTTGAACTTTTTCTCAAAAGGTTTTATACTTACAGATTTGATTAGTATGTTGTGGATATTCATTATCTGCGTATTCCTGATCGTAAAAGGCCTGAAGAATATGAGTACTCGTAAAGAGCAGGCTGCACTCGGGAACCCTATAGAACCTGCAAAACTATCGCCTAGAGCTAAAAAATGGATATTCTGGATTGTGATTGGAAACGCAGCTATTTTGCTGATGGGATTAATGGGGGGCATCGTTGTTGAAAGCACACTCCAGGAACCCGAGCAGTATGCCGATATGCCGGAAGAATTTTTTACGATGAAAGGCAGATATGCGGTGTATGACAAAGAAGAAGGAAGCCGCCTAAATGTTCGTTTTGCTTCGAATGTAGAATCCATTGACGGGCTTTGGTAATGGAAAAGATGCGCTAGTTACCGTAAACGGTGAGTCCTATAAGGGAATACCCGATGTGGCCAGTCAACCATGGGGAGATGTCAAGCATTTCGCAGACACTAGGATTATTCACCCCACTTTAACAGCATATATTGACCTCGAAGAAGAGGATATCCATCAAGTATTGAATGTTGAAGCTGAAATGAAATGTTATTATATACAGATGAACGGTAAAACCTCATATACTGATTACAGCACACCCCTTAACAAAACATTCGACATTTTTGTTATCACAGAAGAGGAATACAGATATGCGAAGAGAGGTCTTACTATTACTATTAACGCTCTATGCATGGCTGGTATCATAGGTATCTGTGTATTGGTATGGTTTTTATTGTTCCGAAGGAAGAAAACATCCTAATGTTCATTAGCGGAATAGTATAAGTCTTTCCACAAGAGCTTATCACCGTAATTTACGGTGTGCTATAATCGAGAAAAATAGTATTTTGTGTTTTGTAAAACTGAAAAAGTTTTAGGAGGGATCAGGATGAAACGTTTATTAGTGGTTTTATTGCTCATAATACTCGTTGCCTCATTAACGTCGTGTTCAGGTCAGCAAAAAGATACGATTGAAACAACACCTCAACAGCAGCAAGAAGTATCAAATACTCCTGTCCCGTCCGAAACTGCTGCGCCTACACCCGCGCCTACACCTACGCCGGAGTCAAAAATATATTCGCCAATGGATCTATTATGTATCGAGTTTAATCCATATGCCAAAATAGAGTTCCCGGATAACTTTACCGTACTCTCTGCTGCATTTACGAAAGGCTCTCCAAAGCTGGAAGGTAAAAATCCCTTCAAGCTATCCATATCTGCACAAGGCAATATGTATGCCGCTGTGGCTTATTTAGCCGATGTGTCAGGTCTATCCGAGCAGGAGAAAGGCGACCGTTTTAATGAATATTCCGAGAATGGTATCAGTGAGTTTACCGGAACAGACGGTTATATTGTATCAATATGGCAAGAGAAACCACACGACGATAAACACGAAAACGGGGCATGTCGTATCGAGTTGACATATAATGTGCCTGATGCAGATCTGGAGAAATACACCGGCCTAATACGGGATAACTACAACATGAACGCCTTGGCCTCGGTCAAAGATTTGTTTAATATCGAGCCGGATTATACCGAATGCGAAATCAATTTAGACCTGCAAAGAAACGAGGCAAACGTTTCAGTACAATATTATGTTGATGATGCAGATTCGATTCAGCAAAGCGTTGCTGAAATCTCAAAAGATGGCCTGGGTGAGTGGAACGGGCATCCGTCAGCCGTTATCCCTTATGGTATGATAAATAACACCCTGGTTTTCGACAGCAGATTCGGCGCTGCTGTTTTGGTTATACAAACCAGTAAGGAACTCAATTCCTCTTTGGGGCAGTACATCGAACCTGAATTCTCTCTGGTGAAATTCGGGTTTGGTTTCGATGATGCAGGGGTATGCGGCGTCTACTCTCAGAAAAAACCATACGATATTGAAGTTGCCATACGCAGACCGGAATGGGGTGAATCCAACGAAGACTGGAACATTTCATATATAGATCAGTTTAACGGCTACAGTCTACTAATGACGTATTATAAAGATGAGGATCGCTATCATATTCATTTAGTCAAAGACAATGAAAACGCTGGATTCGACTACTTCCCCGCTAAAAATGAATACACCGGACAATACCCCGATCAAGATAAGGTAAACCGCATGTTCAATGAGGCCTTCGGTACAGAAGGCGAGGATTTTTATGATAAACCCATGGCTTGTTTTGAACAACTGGTCCAGGAACGTTTCGGTATGAGCATTGACGAGTTATATGCCCTACCGAAGCAATAACAACTGATATTCTGCACAGATGCGATTGTGATAAAAATATTGTCCGGAGGGACGAGAAATGCTATTTGGTAACAAACAGGAAAAGAAACTGGAAAAGCAAATTCTCAGAGTCTTGGGAAAAAACGATAAGAAAATCTAATGATTTGAGGTTAATCAGAATTAGTATGGGAGGTGGTTTTTGATATGAGTAAGTATTTATTAGGGATTGATAATGGTGGAACAATTATAAAAGCGGCATTATTTGACAGTCAAGGTAGGGAAATTGCAGTTGCCAGTTCCAAAGTAAAAGTACATATGCCTCATCCGGGCTTTATAGAACGCAATATGAATGAATTATGGGATTCCAATGCCAAGGTTATAAAGGATTTAATTCTTAAAGCAGGAATAGACCCCGGGTTGATTGTTGGTGTTGGTGTTACAGGTCATGGTAATGGGATTTATCTAATTGATGAAAACGGAAAACCTGTAGGCAATGGAATAAACTCAGCAGATTCCCGTGCAAATGATATTGTGGCAAAATGGCATGAAAATGGTGTCTATGACAGCGTGCATCCCAAAATAATGCAGGAAATCTGGGCAGGTCAGCCTGTAGCTTTACTGGCATGGATGAAAATAAATACTCCTGACATCGTTACTAAAACAAAATGGATACTTATGTGCAAAGATTACATAAGATTTTGCCTGACCGGTGTTGCATACGCAGAAATAACCGATCTTTCCGGCACCAATCTTATGAATGTAAGGGATGCAAGGTATGATGAAGAATTATTGAAGGAATTCGGATTAGAGGACATAATCGACAAACTCCCTCCTATCAAGTATTCTTCAGAAATATGCGGATACGTTACACCGGAGGCCGCGAGACAAACGGGACTAAAAGCGGGGACCCCGGTCGCAGGAGGATTGTTTGACATCGACGCCTGCGCTATTGCAACGGGTTTATTCGATGAAGAGAAGGCGTGTATTGTTGCGGGTAGTTGGAGCATTAACCAATATATCACCAAAGCTTCGATAATTTCAAAGGATTTATTTTTAAATACACTCTATTGTATAAAAGGATATAGGTTGATTACAGAAGCAAGTCCGACTTCGGCAAGCAACCTTGAATGGTTTGTTGAGCAGTTTTTCGGTGAAGAGGAAAAAGTCGCTAAAGAAAAGGGCGTGTCTGTTTATAAGATATGCGATGAAATTGTTTCTAAAATTCAGCCTGAAGAGTCTAATATCATCTTTTTGCCGTTTCTATTCGGAACAAATGTAGAGGCTGATTCAAAATCGTCTTTTATTGGCATCAAGGGATGGCATACAAGGGATCATTTATTACGATCGGTGTTTGAAGGTGTGGTACTGAGCCATCTTTATCATTTTAACAGGCTGTTGGCATACAGACCAAAACCGGAAGCGATTAGGATTTCGGGAGGCGCAGCACGGTCCACGGTTTGGGTACAGATATTTGCAGATGCATTTCAAATACCTATTGAGGTTGTCAAAGGCTCGGAACTTGGAGCGCGTGGGGCAGCAATATGCGCGGGTGTTGCAACCAATGTGTTTGAGTCATTTAAAACTGGCACAGAGGGCATGGTGGAAATATCCTATACATGTATGCCAAATCCGGATAAAAAGGAAATCTATGAAAAGAAATATTTAAATTATTTGAGCATTATAAAGCAGTTGGC
>CAYWXN010000114.1:0-6206 GCA_964462075.1 uncultured Ruminiclostridium sp.
AGTTCGGTTTTTTAGGAGTAACGGTTTTTACTACTGTACAAACACCTCTCTTTTGGGGAGAGTTCTGGAAAGTGGCTTTCTTTTTCAATGTATTCATACTTGATTGTAAAGCCGGAGAATTTGATTTGTACAATACTTTCTCTCTGCTCTTTTTGACCAACTGATTAAATGTTGGCATTCTGCTTTTCACCTCCTTCTTTTTATTCTATATATTAACGTTTTTACGTTAATCTCTTATGAACGTAATATGCCTGCAATAGCGGCTCCCACATCAATACCGGCCGCTTTACCAAGCTGTTTCATTGTGTTTGCTGTGTTAATTCTTATGCCCTTACTCTCGCAAAGCTCTCTAATAGGTGCAACAACTCTTTGATCCGCATCTGAAGCAATGAAAACCATCTCCAGCTTATCTTGCTCAGCTGCCTTTTTAGTTTGTTTTACGCCTATTACTTTTTCTTTCTTTTTCAGTAATTCAATCACTGTAAATCCTCCGGACCTTATGTGCTCCCTGATTATTTACACAACACAAAAACATGCAAACCTCTACGTTCGCACGCTCAACTATTGTAACACCAGCACTTTAATATTGTCAAGCTTCCTTTTATCAGATTAACCGTACAAATTCGAATAATAGAATATGCTGCAGACTCTTTGTTTGCCAGAATCACCCTACCAGAAAAATTAAAGCAAAAAACCCTCTTTCATAACAAAGAGAACATTCCACAATTAATATAATGAGTTATTGTGGAATGTTCTTTGTTACTTATTATACGAATTCATTCATTATTTCTTTTCTACAAAAATACAGAGCGATAAACTCGAATTCCACCCTTTTTCTCCATGTCCTCCACATTGCCGAAGGCCTCATTCATAATTCGTTTTAAGGTTTCTCCGCCCTTATTATGATATGCCACGAGCCAAAGGGCACCATTTTTCAGCAGGTGATTCCTGGCTTCATGAATCAGACGCGTGTTCAATGCTTTTCCCGCCGCTATGGGAGGATTGGATAGTATGTCCCCAAATAGTCTTCCTTCAAGCTGTGAGTAAAGATCGCTTTTCATTGCTTCTATGCTGAGATTGTTTAACAGAGCATTCTTTTCCGTATAGAAAACTGCACGCTCATTTATATCAACAGCCGTAACCTGAAGATGCGGATATCGTGATTTTATATATAAAGAAATAGGCCCTATACCACAGCCCATATCAAGGACAAAGTTACCTGCCCCTGAAGGTCTGAAGCTTTCTATTAAGAGCCGGGAGGCTTTATCCACCTTTTGGCTAAATGCAAATACTCCGCTGACTGATGTAAATTCAAGCTCTATCCCTTTTATTTCATAACTGAATTTTTGCTCCTGTATTACAGATTGAGGTTTTTCGCTG
The DNA here is from genome assembly GCA_964462075.1 of uncultured Ruminiclostridium sp. Classification (GTDB taxonomy): domain Bacteria; phylum Bacillota; class Clostridia; order DSM-8532; family DSM-8532; genus DTU059. Next base: position 1,381 of record CAYWXN010000114.1, read on the forward strand.
TAATAATGATCCATATTAATTACTCCCAATATTTCAATAGGTTCTGCATCCAGTCTATCACATCTACCTTATAGATATCCCTTAGATTTTCCCTTGTTAAAACTTCATTCACCGCACCCTTAACATATACCCTTCCTTCATTGATCAAAAGTGCCTTGTTCCCATATGAATAGGCCGTGTTAAGATCGTGAACAGCTGCCAAAACCGCTCTGTTTTTGCCCTTTACCCATTCTTTTATTATATCAAAAATTGCTATCTGATATTGCAGATCCAGATTATTAGTCGGCTCGTCTAAAATAAGTATACCGGGATTCTGTGCAAAAAGCTGGGCTAAGAATGTCCTTTGCAGCTCGCCTCCCGACAGGGTAAGAACGGACTGATCCTTTATATTATATATTCCCGTCAATTCCAGCGACTCATCTATTCTTTTTTTATCCTCTTTTTCGAGGCTGCTGAATATGCCTTTTTGATAAGCATACCTGCCAAGGCTTACCACGTCATATACTGTATGAGCAAACTGGAGCTGATGCTTTTGGGTAAGAACACCTATTGTTTTTGCTAATTCCTTATTATTGATAGTTTTTATGTCGGTTTTGTTTAGCCATACTTTTCCGTCATGGGGAATTACCCCCATAATGGCTTTAAATAGAGTGGTCTTCCCCGCTCCGTTAGGGCCCATAACAATAAATATATCATGCTCCACTAAACTAAAGGAAACATTATCCAAAATCTTTCTTTCCCCTATTTTAACCGAAAGACCTTCTATTTCAAGCATATACTACCCCTTCGCTCTGGTTCTGCTGTAAAAAATATAAATAAATAATAGGGCACCGATTAACGAGGTAACCACGCCGATTGGCAGTTCGGCAGGGCTTAGTATAGTCCGTGACAATAAATCGGTGGCCATAAGAAATCCGGCTCCAAAAAGGGCAGAGACCGGAAGCAGTTTTTTATGGTTGGGTCCGGTTATAAATCTTGTCATATGAGGAATTACCAGCCCTACAAACCCTATGGTACCGCTGACTGCCACAGACACGCCCACTAGAATGGACACCAGAATCAGAATTAAAAGCTTAATCCTTTTGGTATTAACCCCAATATATTCAGCCTGCTCTTCTCCTAATGAGAATGCGTCAAGTTCCCGGCTTAATAATAAGAGCGGAACAGCTCCCAGTATAAAGAATGGCAGCATAAGGGCGATATATGACCAGCCTCTTCCCGAAAATGAGCCCATAGTCCAAAACACCACCTGTTTTAGATTATTTCCCGACAAGGATACAATCAGGCTTGTTATACTGCTTGTAAGCATAGAAAAGATAACACCTGTAAGAATGATAGTCTGATTGGATAAATTAAAATCGATTTTATAGGTAAGAGTTAAGATAAGCAACAAGGACAAAAATGAGAACAATATGCTCATAAATACCAGACCCCCGTTCTGGAGAAACGGCATATTAAATCCGGCTGCAATAGATATAACTGCTCCTAATGCTCCTCCCGAGGTAATACCTAAAGTAGAGCCGTCAGCCAGCGGATTTTTAAGTAAGCCCTGCATAGCCGCCCCCGAAATAGAAAGAGCCGCTCCCACCAAGGCTGACAAAATAACTCTGGGCAGGCGAACATTAATAATAATGGTAACTACATTATCGGGTATATCTCCCGTATTGCATATGCCCAGGCGCCCGGCCAATACTCTCACTGTATCGATAAGAGAAAAACCCACACTACCTACTGATATTGAGAAGAAAAACACAATAAAGAACAGAAGCACTCCAAAGCTTCCCATTACTGAGGTTGCCACTGCTTTTTTTTCGGTTTTATCTGAGGATATAAGCTTTGTCATAATCTATCCTTAATTCTTTATTTATCGCATACATTATTCATAAATAACCTTAACAAGTTCATTGGCAACATCTAGAAGTCTTGGTCCCGGGCGGCTTATCATATCAGCATCCAGCATAACAATCCTATTGTTTTTAACTGCTTCAATCCCACTCCAGTTTTCTCTTGATGAAATCTCTCCCACAGGGTCTTCAATACCCGTAAGGGGGCTTGATGTAGTGAGTATAATATCAGGATTACGGACAATGACCTGCTCCTCTGAAACTGCTGCCCAGCCATCAATGTCATCAAATATATTCTTAGCTCCTACTATTTCTATCAACTCCTGAATAAAGGTGTTTTGTCCGCATGACCATAGTCCGTATTCAAGGGGCGAAACCTCCACATATACTTTGGATGCCGCTTTGTTTTCAACTTCTTTCGTTATCTTTTCAAGGCCTTCCTTCATATTTTTTACAATAGTTGATGCTTCCTTTTCTTTTCCCATTGCGGTTCCTAACATTTCTATGACCTTATAGGTCTCGGAAAGATTATTAGCCTCGGTAACTATTACCTTTACTCCCGCCTGTTCCAATTGATTTACCTGATCCTCCATGGCTGTCATGTTCCCAATAACGGCAACATCGGGGCTTAAAGCAATTATTTGTTCAATACTTAGCTGCTCTCCTGTAGGAAGCTTCGGTAAACGTGCGGTTTCCGCAGGAAAATTGCAGTAATCGCTGACAGCAATTATCTTTTCGCCGCAGCCCAATGCAAATAGAATTTCTGTATTGGATGGCATTAATGACACTATTTTCTCGGGTGCTTTATCAAGAGCAACTTCAACACCTCTACTATCAGTTATAGTAATTGATCCGCGGGTATTTGACTGTAAACCGCAAGCTGCAAGTGCAAAAACTAATGTAATGGCTAAAATAACAGATAGAATCTTTTTCATTTGAAAGACCCCTTTCGCTTTATGTAAGTTCAATCAAAGTATGGTTTCTTCCAAATTCGTCTTTATGTAACAAAAAACCCCGCGTTTTTTGCGGGGTGAAAAGTCGGATAAATACTCCAAATTTTACTCTTAAACCCCAGAAGAAACATTCATCACGGCAGGTCTACCGACTTTGCGTCATCCTACTCAGGCACCTTCCCATAATAAACTATTACAGTGGTATCCGCCGTTTCGTCAGCTTCACGGTTGCTGGGACAGTCCGGGGTTTTCACCCTGTTCCCTATTAAGCAATTTAATGCACCGTCATGCATTATTTGATTGTACAACAATTATAATCATATTATTTGTTTAATTCAAGAGCGAAGGATATTACTCGTATTCGACAACGTCCAGCCAATGAAGCAGGAAGTCTCTTTCCTCTGGCTTTCCTTTTACTGATTGTGAAGCGGCCACTATGGGCAACCATTTTTGCACATACTGCTTTGCCGTATCGCTCTTCTTACAGAATAAGTCCAGATATTTATCTGCTTTTTCAGTATCACCGGCGAGGCAGAACAAAAGATAGGTTCTTGCCACATCGGCACTGGCATTTCCCTGGGTTGCATGAGACCAATCAAGAATATATGGTATGCCTTCATTGTTAATTATTATATTAGTAGGGTTAAAGTCGCCGTGACAAACCTTTTTGTGCTTGGGCATAGCCTCTAAACGAGTATGTAGCTCGTAACGGGTAGTAGCGTCTAACCCGGTCTCTGAAATTTTTCTGTGCATTTTATCCTGGAGTTTGTTCAAAAGGGGTGCTTTTTGGGCATGAGCTGACATTTGCAAATCAACAAATAGCTCCAGGTACTCATCATATTTTTCAGGATTTTCTTCCATCAGTTTTGCTAGCGTTTTACCTTCTATGAATTCAGTAACAATAGCCCATTTACCTTCAATCATTCTAACTTCAATAAGCTTTGGAATGTTAAGCTCTGTTTCCTCAACTCTTGCATGGTTAAGGGCTTCATTAAGGATATTGGCCTTTGAATAGCCTTCATCAAACACTTTAATGGCGAGATTCCCATCACGATATACGGTTTTATCCGTTCTTACGGCGATTACTTTATCCAGCTTCATATCTTTTCCCTCCTATACTGTCTGATTGGTTCCGTAATAAGCGTTAAGATACATTTGTTTAATCTCACTCATGAGCGGATAGCGCGGATTAGCTCCTGTACACTGATCGTCAAAGGCCTGATCAACCATCTCATCAAGAGAGTCTAAAAATACTTTTTCGTCAATATCATAGTCCCTTATGGTCTTTTTGATGCCAACCTTTGCCTTCAGCTCTTCTATATATTTAACCAGATTTTCGAGCTTTTCATCATCTGTTTTTCCTGTCACACCCAAATAATCGGCAACTTGTGCATATCTGGAGAGGGTATGAGGATGATCATACTGAGAGAAAGTACCCATTTTTGTCGGGGCTTCTACAGCATTGAACTTAATAACTTCATTTATAAGTAATGCATTAGCTATACCATGGGGCAGGTGGTGGAATGCGCCAAGTTTGTGAGCCATTGAGTGACATACTCCCAAAAAGGCATTTGCAAATGCCATACCGGCCATAGTAGCCGCATTGGCCATCTTCTCTCTGGCAATGGGATCATTTGGCCCATTTTCATAAGCCCTTGGCAGATACTCAAATATTATTTTTAAGGCTCCTAAAGCGAGGCTGTCTGTGTAATCAGTTGCAAGCATTGATGCATACGCTTCGATAGCGTGGGTTACAGCGTCTATTCCCGATGCTGAGGTTAATCCCTTAGGCGCATCCATCATCATATCAGCATCAACAACAGCCATGTTTGGCATGAGCTCGTAATCGGCCAGAGGATATTTAATTCCGGTAGTTTCGTCGGTAATAACCGCAAAAGGAGTAACCTCACTGCCTGTTCCTGCAGTGGTTGGTACAGCTATAAAGTATGCCTTTTCACCCATTTTCGGGAATCCATAAACACGTTTTCTTATGTCCACAAAGCGCATTGCCATATCCATAAAATCAGCT
>CAYWXN010000115.1:0-6206 GCA_964462075.1 uncultured Ruminiclostridium sp.
CGATCTGAGGATCAGGATCAGATAATCTGTTTGTCTTTCTATATTTATATATTCTTTTATTCAGCTCAAAAAGGCTCCTAGCTCCATTGGCGACACCAAAAGCTTCCCAAGCCAATGATGATGGTAAAATTGAAAACTTTAGAAAAAATCCGCCCCCGACAATAAAATCTTTAGGACTATGCAGTTTAAATAAAAACAAATCACCTTCGTCAAGAGCTTTAAAATTCGTTTTCCCGCCTGGTTTCCAAAAGTTCACTTCGTCACAATTTGCTAGTTTTAATGTCTTAAACCAGTCGTAATCTGTGATTCCCACATACATCTTCAATTTTATCACCAGCTTTCAATGCAACCTACCTGTAAAAATCCGTCCACTTACTAAAATTCTGTACTATTTTGTACTATGTGTCAATATAACAAGACTAGGCATTGCTGTACAAGTGCATTGAAAGTAAAGTATTTAAAGAATAGAGGGTCACGAAATAGACGATTGCTGAAAGCAATCTCCTAATCCTATACTATTATCTCCCTCCACAGTCTTACATTAAAAACTTTTCCTTGTTTACTTGGAAGTATATTCTTTAATTAAGTCCAGTGCTGGCTGATCAATATAATAACCGTTTTGATGAACATAACTGTTATCAGGAGAAAGGACAAGTTTTCCATTTTCCTGTTCATGCTCAAGTACAATGGGTCCCCACCCTTCAACACGTTCACAGTGTACTGCCCAGGGCAATTTATTTGCATCAAGTACCTCAAGAATTGATTTTAAATAAGCCATACGTTCTGTTTTCGGAAGCGCCATCGGAATGCTAAATTCGTTACACATAATTTTCACATTATGTTCATCCGCCCAATTACGCCAATATTTAAAATAGTTTTCCATGGTATCCAAATCAAAAATATCAACCTCGGGAAATGCAGGCGTGCTTGTGATACTGCCATCTGCAGCAATTGTTACCGTGGACCCTTGATCAGAAAATACATCCGTACAGGCAATGTATACACTTCTGAATTTGCCTTTCTTGTAGACGAAGCCATGTGCCGGGTCTACTGCTCAAGGAGCATCCAGAATTGGCGGAACGGCTGACGCCGGAACAGTTTCGGCTGGTAGGGAAAGCGGACACTTGACGCTTACGGTGTATCATTATGTGAGGCTTGTTTCTGACATTATCAGGGAATGAATGATGAAGCATCTTGTGTCCTATACGCACGCAACTCAAGATGCAAGAACTTCTTCAAGCTATACGAATAATTATAGGTTATTGCGTGGTCTTTTATGATTACAAATATTCAGGATTCTAATTTCTTGTAAATCATAATATTGAACATCGCAATTACTAAATTGCTACAATTATGCTTCCGATACCAGAAACCCCAGTGCCCTATTGCTAGCTTATTTACCATGGAGAACAATTATGCTCCAGTTGTGTCGGTTTTCCCGGACGTGAAAATGAAATCATGCGGGAAGCATCAGAAATCTTTGTATGAGATTTCGTCATTTATTGACGAGATGCAATGATGGAATTGAAACATTCACGATGAGGAGTTCTTAAAATCTCTTAGCTTTTCAAGCTTATTTCTTTACAGCATGGACTAATACTGATATATCCTTATATGTTTCTTTAACTTGGAATCCATTATCTTCTACAATCTGTATAAGTTGATCATATCCATCCATGTAACTATCATTAACAATGGATACATAATAGAAACTATCTTGATCAAGTAGCCCTTTTACAATCAATTCCTCCTCCATGTCTTCTTTTGATATATTGCTTCGCCAAGATGCAGCAATGACATTCTCTTTGTATCCTTCTATGTAGCTCTTGTTATGAATAAGATAATAATTAAACGTTACATCATCCCATTCGTTTGTTAATGTTTTCTCATTATACCCACCTTGTTCATACCACACTTTGGAGAGTTCTCTCATATCATTCTTGGGTATTGTTGCAAAAATGCTTCTAACTCCAATCGCCGAAAAAGCAAATATAGCGCATGCCGCTAAAACAGGTATTTTTTTTGAAAAGCCACTTTTTAGTTTGATAAAGCAAGAATACGCGTAGTAAGTACCATAGATAAGAGTAGTCACCAAAAATGGGGCAAAAAATAAACAGTATCTGCCACCAATATTGCTTGTGCCTAAGCTATCAGGGTTCCAGTTGTTATAGCCATACACAGAGATAGCAGTGGCAATATAGTAAAGAAGCCATGCGCTTACGAAAACCGAAAGAAGGTTCATAAGCAGTCGGTTTTTCTGTGGTAATGATGCTATTATTAAAATTCCACAAATTGCTGCTATAACTAGTTGAAGGTACTTGCTACCGGAAAATATGGAGCCACCCGTTGCTGCCGCGCTGTAAAACACATCAATTATTCCATGTCTAAAAACAGGTGTATGTGAAATCGCGATGCTCCCTTGATGCTCCATTTGTCGGATCAGGAAAAAGTACAATAGAAAAGCTGCTGCTATTGCTGAAGAAATCGTTCCAAGTAATAATGCTTTTGTAAGTTTATTTGCTCTTACAAAATGGACGATCAGAGAAATATACATCGGGATAATCATAAACACTGAACCATATTGACTGTACACACTAAGACACGCAAAAAGGAAAAATCTAAATAAAGGCTTTGCACTCTCATCCTTAATTGCATAAATGAAGCAGCACACCGCCCAGCTCATCATACAGAGAAGCAGATTATACTCACCGCATTCAAGAGCGTATTTCGAAATCCCGCCTGTCAACAAATATGCTACTGTTCCAGCTGTTGCCCATTTGTAGTCAATGATTCTCCGCAAGCCTAGATAAATACCGAGTGAACCAACAAAGGTTACTATAATACCTCCAAGTCTGAACCAATATTCTGAGTCATAAATAGACAGCCATAGAAACATTAACCAGTTATACAGTGGCGGCTGATATGTTGCAATGATTCTTTCGTACATATTACTAGTTGCACGGCTACCAGGGACGGGTCCATTTGGATACTTTGAAAAAAAATACTCGATAGCTTCGTCATACCACAAGCCAGATTTTGTAGCATTAATCAAATAAACAGCGAGAATTCCGAGCATCAATGTGCCAAGTAGCAACCAGCTTTTTTGCTTTTCAGGCAAATTCTGCAGTTTCATCCTTGTCATTCCTTTCATTATTAAATAGTATTATGGATTAACGATTCGCTATGTTGAAGAGAAACTTCAACAACCTGATCCATATCGTAGTACTTGTACTCACCGAGGCGGCCTCCAAAAATCAACTTTGCCTCTTTCTCCGCAAGCTTAGTATACTTGATATATAGGTCATTGTTCTTATCGTCATTGACTGGGTAATAAGGATCATCTCCCGGCTTCCATTCACTGCTATATTCACGGCTGATGACCGTCTTGGGAATGTCGTTTCCGTTCGATTCCTTACCGAATTCAAACCATTTGTGCTCAATTATTCTGGTGTATGGGGTTTCCCGGTCCGTGAAGTTCATTACGGCATTTCCCTGATAGTTGGGTATGTCTAGCGTCTCGGTTTCGAAGCGAACAGATCGGTATTCCAAAGTTCCAAGTGAATAATTGAAGTATTCGTCAATGCATCCAGAATAAATTACTTTCTCTGCCAGTGCGTCCCAGTTCTTCTTGTCTTTCAAGTAATCTGTATTTGTTCTCACCTCAATCCCCTCCAGTAAGTTCTGGATCAGGCTCGTATAACCACCAACTGGAACACCCTGATAGAGGGCATTGAAATAGTTGTTGTCAAATGTTAATCGAACGGGTAATCGTTGGATAATAAAAGAAGGCAGATCCGTGCATACACGCCCCCATTGCTTTTCGGTATAACCTCTGATTAACTTTTCATAGATATCTCTGCCTACCAAGGATATTGCCTGTTCTTCCAGATTGCTCGGTGCTCCCTTAATCTCCTTCCTTTGCTCGGCAATAACCTTTTCTGCTTCTTCGGGAGTTGTTACACCCCACATACGGTTGAAGGTGTACATATTGAAAGGAAGACTGTATAATATTCCATGATAATTGGCTACCGGAGAATTGGTGAAGCGATTGAATTCGGCGAACCTGTTAACATATTTCCATACCTCAACATTGTTGGTATGGAAAATATGGGCGCCATAAACATGGACATTGATTCCTTCAATGTTTTTTGTATATGCATTTCCTGCAATATGGTCCCTTTTCTCAATGACTAGTACATTTTTACCTGCAGCATGCAGTTGTTGCGCCATAACAGATCCGTAAAGCCCGGAACCAACAACTAAATAGTCAAACATGTTTTTCCTCTTTCTATGCTTGATGCTTAAAGATTATGAGTTTACTTGCAATGTAGTTGATGATGATTACCAGCACATTACTTATCAGCTTCCATACCGTTGAATTCCAGTGCAATACGTCTACCGCAAGAAACATGATCCCAACGTCCAATAATCCGGTTGCGATTCGTGCGCCGAAAAACGTAGGAAGCTCATGTTTCAGTACTTCTGCAGAGAAATATTTGCTATCAAAGACCCACAGCTTGTTTGTAACAAACGCGAAAAAGACAGCCAAAACCCATGCGATAATTGTTGAAGGCACATTCGGAATACCAATGAGATTAAAACAAAGATAATACGCAGCCATATTGACTATGGTTGTCAGAACGCCAAAGATTGCATACATGAGAAAGCTCTTATATTTCATGAGTGACGCTCGGATTTTAGCCATTGATGTCCCTCCGTAGCCGGTAGAAATCTCCAATAGCTTTCCATCCAATATTGATGATTTTTTTCAGATTGATAGAATTCTTCCCAACTTTTCGGGGCTTGAAAGAGATGGGAAGAAAGAGAACACTCTCTTTGAAATACACAAAATATGTTGTGAACATGATATTGGGCAGATTAAAATCCTGTGGGAGCTTTCTGATATACTTTCTGACGAGATCTGCTTTCATCAACCGGAATGGTGCGTTTGCATCAGCAACCTTAATTCCGAAAATGATCCGGAGGAGAAAGCAAACGACATTTTCAACAAATTTGCGATCCTTGCCGTCTCCCCGCACAGTACGGTTTCCAATGATGACATCATATTCGTTTCTTTTTTCCCAGAACTGTTCAAATTCTGCTGGATTTGTCTGTCCATCCGAATCCGTCTGAAAGATCCATTCTGCTCCATTTTCAATGGCGTACCTGTATCCGTGCAATACAGCTGAACCGTGTCCACCGTTTTCCTTTGTAACCGGAATCAGCAGCGACCTAGACGATGCCAGCGTCTGTAGCTTTTCGTACGTATGATCCTTCGACCCGTCATTTACAATGATCAGTTTACTGGTCCCTAAATCATTATGTTTTTCAATGACAGGATACCAGTCATCAACGCACCTTTCGATGTTCTGTTCCTCATTATATGCAGGAATAACAACAAACAAACTCATACTGTTCTCCTCCAATACGAGCAATGGCAAATGGAGCAAAAAGTAGACTTTTTTCTCCACGATTATAAAGAATATGGTACACTCCACGCCCCACAATAAAAAAAATATACATCAAAATATAAACCTCAGAAAGCACTTTGTTTTCAGGGCTCCGAAGTGACAATAACTATTATAATAGAAATTATGATGAGAGGTCAACAATTTTTCGGACAATAAGTTAAGCACTACATGGTAGAACCCGTTTGTTCCAAGCGTTCAGAAACTGGATCGGGCTAAGATAGACCAGCCGTTTTTGAACCCGACGTCTGTTGAAAATACCTCTATATATTCGAATATGGCTTGTCGCGCAGCTTCCCGGGTCGGATAGAAGCGCCAGTGGACGATCTCCTTTTTCAGAATAGAAAAGAAGCTCTCGCTCAACGCGTTGTCGCCCGGTTTCCCGACAGCGGAGAAGCTCTGTTTCCAGCCGTAAGCAGTTATCTGCTCGATCACGTCAGCCGCAGTGTAATCGACTAAGGAAAAGGGATTGCTCCCTTCCCCTCGTCTAAGAACCGTACATGAGAGTTTCCCACTCATACGGCTCAAGCATTTCTTCACCTTTTCAGGCGGCACGTGGAGAATGGAGTTTCAACTTTCTCAGGAGAAAGTAATCTTTATCTAAGAACGGGTTTTTCGCAATTTGTACCTTTTTATTGCCTGTATTTTACCATACTGTCAGAAATTTTAACACCGACCCCTACATTGTACAGAAGAAGGGGCTTGAAGACGAATGTACGAATTAAAAGAAAAAGAAAA
>CAYWXN010000116.1:0-6202 GCA_964462075.1 uncultured Ruminiclostridium sp.
TTTATTATTGGAATCCGGCGACAGCCACGAGTAAATGGATCTGGTCCAGAAAAATTATTGTTAAAATAGGGAAACATAATTTCGGAAAATAAGAAGTTAAAAATTCGGAAAGGTAGGGTGAGCTATGGAAAATGATTATAAAATTAATAATGACGAAGAATTAGCTGATAGAATTAAAGATAATTATGAGGAGCTTAAGCGAACTAAGGCCAGTAACAGGACAAAAAATGTAATAATTGCGGTACTTCTTGCAACAACTATTTTTGGAGCATATCAATATAACATGGCCATGAGATTAAGGCAGCAACTGAATAATGCCTATAATAAAGCATTTCATGAGTTGGTAGGATATATTCAAAATGTGGAGGTTATGCTTATGAAAGCGCGAATGACTTCATCGCCTGAGCTGACTGCCGCAACTCTGAGTGATGTTTGGAGAGAATCATTCTGTGCAGCAAGCAATTTAGGTCAGCTTCCTATTTCGGTTGGGGTTTTATCCAACACTGAGAAATTCTTAACTCAAGTGGCTGATTTGTCAAAATCAATGGTAAAACAGAGTACTAACGGTAATTCCATAGACGATGAGCAGATGAAAACATTAGCCAATCTTCACAGCTTTTCGGTCAATCTTGAAAAAGGCCTGCTTGATATGCAGCAGGATCTTTCCAACGGTAATCTCAAGTGGGAAAATGTGGCCGGTGAAGAGCAAGAAGAAATGAAAGAGATTTCAGAGGACATGCCAAAAACATTTACCGGCATTAATGACCAGTTTGAGGAAATGCCCACTTTGATTTATGACGGGCCATACTCTGAACACATGCAAAACCGAAAAGCGCTGGGACTATCCGGAAATAAAGTAACAGAAAATCAGGCCATAGAAAAATTAAATAAATTTATGGGAGATGGCAATGTACGAAATATTACTAAGCTTGCAGACAACAACAACGGAATAATAAACACGTATAATTTTAAAGCGGAATTGGCAGGTAAAGAAAAGGACAGCGTTATCGAAGCCGATGTATCGGTAATCGGGGGTAATGTGGTTTGGTATCTCTATAATAGAGAAACAGGCGACAAGACCATTGATATTGATAAAGCAATGGAGCTTAGCGCAAAATTTTTAAAAGAACGAAACTATTCTAATATGAAGCAGTCATATTACATGCAGAATGACGGTATTGCCACCATTAATTACGCTTATACCGAGAACAATATTACCTATTATCCTGACTTGATTAAAGTAAAAGTGGCTTTAGATAATGGGGAGATTGTCGGCTTTGAAGCAAACGGATATCTGATGAATCACACAGAACGTAATTTTGGCACACCAAAGCTGACTGAAGCTCAAGCCAGACAAAAAGTTGTAAGAGGAGAAAACATTAAATCATCAGGCCTGGCCGTGATTCCTACAAATTACGGCACTGAAATTCTATGTTATGAGTTTACAGGTAAGGTAGAAGACAAGGACTTTTTAGTGTATATTAATGCAAATACCGGCGCCGAAGAAGAGGTTCTGATAATAATTAACTCTGAGGAAGGGATTCTAACTATGTAGCTTTTTTACCAGTTAGCAGCGTATCTGCAACGATTTAGCGCTCCGGGACAAACATCCGGTTTTCTAGTCGCGCCCGCTACGCAATCCATGCTCCGCTTTAAATCGTTGCAGACACGCTGCTTAATTAATGTCAGCCATATCAAAGATATTTCTTAAAATTATTGGAATTATCAATCAATTCTTTAACAAGAACTCTTGCCTTATCAGCGTTTTCTCTGCTCACCGATGTCATGGCATTGGCCTCTTGGGCATTAGCAGAGACCTCTTCACTTAGGGCTGAAACTTCGGTAATGCTGTCAATTACATTATTATTAGAGCTTACAATTTCGCCAAGCTTTTGGGTCACCGCTTGAACATTATTGGTAAGCTCATCAATTTTAACAGCAATACTATCAAAGACATTTTTGGTATTGCCTATCAGGTTAGTTTGCTGATCGTTGATTTCTTTTAAGGTCATAACTGCATCGGATGTTTTGGAAGCTTTTCCGCCCAGGGATTCAAGTATCTCTGCTATACTGGTGGCACTGTCCTTGCTCTGAATAGCGAGCTTACGTATTTCATCCGCGACAACGGCAAATCCACGGCCGTTTTCTCCGGCACGGGCTGCCTCAATTGAAGCGTTTAATGAAAGCATATTAGTCTGCTCTGAAATGCCGGTTATTATTTCGGTGATACTTTGTATCTCATTGGCCTTCTGGGTCAATTCCTGCATCTTTCTATATGCATACTGACTTCTATCATTTACTGCCAGAGCCTTTTCACTTAGTTCCCGGACATGGTTGATTCCCTCGTTCAACGCGCATACAGATTCGTCTGAAAGTGCCTCCATCTTATCTGAGAGTTCTGAAGTATTAACAATCAGGGAGTGAATGTTTTTAGACATAACGGATTGATTCTGTATGCTTTCGGCAGTATGTACCACACTGGTGCTTATCTCGTTCACGGCATTTGAAATAATATCAGAGACTGACGCCGATTCTTCCACAATGCTGTACACATCCTGGGAGTTCTTTTCCATAACTGTGGCTATTTTCAAAACATCATCAAGTATTTCGGACTGTTTTTTTTGTTCTGTTAAAATGTTTTCTACGCTTTCTCTGTTAAAAATTATGGAGAGCTTGGTGGAAATAGTTATTGAAAGAGAAAATACTATTAATGTTCCAATTTGTACCATATATTCGGTTACATTATTACCGGAATTTAATCCCAAGACTGCGATACTATACCCAACTCTCAGGATATTAATTATAATCGCTGTTAAACATGACACTAATATCAGTTTAAAATTTAAGTATAAGTAATACGTTAAGATAATACAAAAGAAATATGTAAAAGTAATTATAAAAGGAGAGGTAAAGCTAACAAATAAATAAAAGAATAAAAAGCCTATTAATGTAATGTACTTAAAGCTTGGAGCTGTTGGGCTCTTCCTATATATGACAAAAGCTATCATAAACGGAATAAAAATAATACCTGAAAAAATAAGAAGATAACTTAAGCTTCTACTTCCCCTTATAAATTCCAATAAATACCCGAGGAAGGTGATGGAGCTAAGCAGTAGATTAATCATTAAGACAACCCTGTTGGTTCTCTTGATTGAAGAGTTTTGTTGCAATTTAATCAACTCCTTTGTAAATCTATACATTATATCTAAAACATTCTAACCCTTATATTTATAATATACAATGTTTTGATTTGAAAATCACCCTTTGATTTTTTTGAGAATACGGATATCTTCACCGGTAAACTGAAGCGCTTGAAATTCCCCAACAATACGGGATGCTATTCGCTCGTTATATTCCTGGAAAAGACGTTTGTAATCAAGATTAGAAGAAATTATGGTTTTGGATATATTATTTTTTCCCTGAGCCTTTCTTAGCTCAAGAAGAGACAATAACTCCGCATATTTAGAATCGCTTCCCGGCTCTGTTCCCAAATCATCCAGAATCAGAAGATTAACGGTGATGAGATTCTTATAGGCTTGCTCGCTCGATACACCGTCTCTGTCTATATTAAGGCGATACTGTTGGATTACCGGGAATAAGGATGTGGCAGTAAGATACAAAACAGTGAACCCCGCCTTTAGGATTTCAATGCCTATACTCTTTGCCATAAAGGTTTTTCCGGTACCGGTAGGGCCATAAAAATAAAGATTTTGGGTTGATATATCGGTAAAATTATCGATGAAATTCAAGCATTGCTCTTTTACTTCAAGGATTTGAGCCCTCGGAGAAATTTCGGTAAAATATTTCTTTTTATCGGGATTAACGGGATAAAAACTTTCATCGAAAAATTCGAAACCTGTATACCCATCATCAACAAGATTTGAAACCTTGTATAATTGCTCTAAATAAAGATTTTGATAACAGGAGCAGGGTACAGATGCACCATCTTTGGAGATATATCCTTTATCCTCACAAATTGTACAGCTGAAGCGGGGAGCCATATAATCAACCGGTATATTATGCTCTCTTAAAAGAGCTTCTTTTTTCTTGTTTAAAAGAGCCATTTTTTCAAGATACTCATCGACAGAATTTGATGATACCGCTTCACTTATCAGTGAGCGGGCGTAGCGTACACCTGTCAATGTGATTTCTGTTTCAACCTGAGATAACTCGGGTATTTTCTCGAAAACAATTTGTTTCCTGCGTTCTGCTTCGTAAATAGCCTTATCGCGCTTCAGTGAATACTCGCTATCTAAAAAGCGTCTTGTATCAGCCATTTAAACATTGTCCTTTCAGTTCGATCAAAGTTTTTCGAGCTTATCATAAAACTCATCATCGTAGCGCCTTTGTTGAAAGTTGTCGCGACGGGGAGTCTTTCCCGATGGGGCCGGTGTGCCGCTTCTTTTTGTCGAGATAGAAGCCTCTTGATACGCCCTTAGTTGCTCAAGAGATTGTATGCCTTCTTTATGCCAATTGGTCAGGATATTATGGGCATACTTGAAAGGTGTTGATTTACCAACCGTAAGCTTAAGGGCCTCATCAATTATGGTCATGTCATAGCCATATTCATCAAGCCAGGTCTCCAGATATTTCTCTTCGTATGAGGTTAGCTTTTTTCCCAATCTCAAGGCCTTTGCGATGGTTTTGCCTATCTCTCTTGTTCTCTCACAGACCTCCATATATTTTTCAAGTTCCCAATGGTTGGTTATATTCTTTGAAGCCCAGGTCGCAGCGACTTTTTCAATATATTTAATATTCAATGCATTATTATCATAGCAAAATTTAAACAGGCTAACCATTACATCCTCATCAAAACGATAAGTCAGAAACCAGTTATCTATTGCGGAGTACCAGCTGGGAGCCATGATGCCCTGAAAGAACATTTTATTTATCGAATCAATACATTGATTTCTTCTGATATTTGTTTGGGTTTTACTATTTGCAGGCTCGGTATCGGAGGTTGTCCTTTTTTTATATAGCTTTGAAATAGCCATCTCTTTAATGTTTGTCAGAGAGACAACTTTTGGGGTCCGCAAAATAAGCTCTTCCTGCTCCAGAATAAAAAATGCTGCATTTACAGTGTCCAAGGAAATATCCAGCTTTGCTGCCAAATCTTCAGGACGAGCTTCTTTATTGTATTTACTCAAAAAAACACAGTAAAGATACACCTTGACAGCATCGGACGGAAGCCTGGGCATTATGTCACTTAGAAAAATGTCCGGAACCAATGTGTCCGATAAGATGATGTCCTTAACAAATTCAAATTGCATAAAACACCTCATTTTTTCTTTTGAATAGGTAAGGACATTATAGCATAAACTCAAGATATTCTTAAGGCAAAATTGAAATAAAAACTATAGCAATGTAAAAAGGAGAAAAATTATGCCGCAATTAGCAGTCAGGACCAGATCAGGCAGAGTAGAAAGCTTGCATGACGGATATATTTGTGTAGCAGATTCAGACAATAATATTATATATTCAATAGGAGATCCTAATGCCGGAGTTTATCTGCGCTCATCCGGAAAGCCTCTTTATGCTGTTGCTTATGTAAATTCGGGTCTAATAGAAAAATACAATATAACTTTAAAGGAATTGGCCATTATGTGCTCCTCCCATGAGGGGCAAGCCTTTCATCGAAAGATCATAATGTCAGTACTAAAAAAAATCGGCCTTACCGAAAAGGACTTGGACTGCGGCCACAAGTATCCGGAAAACCAAAAGGTTCATGATGCGCTCATTATGTTATGCAAAAGGCCTGATCCAATATTCAGCAATTGCTCGGGAAAGCATACGGGATTCCTGGCTCTATGTCAGTTTTATAATTATCCTACAAAAAATTATACAAAACCGGACCATCCTGTAAATCAACTTATTAAGAAAACTATGGCCGAACTTTTAGAATGCGATGAAAATGAAGTAATTGCGGGAAAAGACGGTTGCGCTCTGCCCACATATTTCCTCACAATGCAGCAAACTGCCTGGTTGTATGCACGACTTGCCCATGGTTATGAAGGAAACAGAAAATATAAAGATTGTTTTGGGCTCATTCAAAGCGCCATGATAAAATACCCCCGAGTTATAAGAGGCAGCGACACATTTTGTACCGATTTAATTAATTATTCCGGCGGGCGGGCTATAGGTAAAATCGGTGCGGAAGGGGTCTATTGTATATCAATTCCAGAAAAAAGATTAGGCGTATCTA
>CAYWXN010000117.1:0-6144 GCA_964462075.1 uncultured Ruminiclostridium sp.
GGCCTATGGCTATAGAGGGGGATACCTTTGTAAAGCCCGACGGAACCAAGGTCGTGCTGAAGGTAGGGCCTTCGGGAGTATTGGGAGAGGAGCAAGGCTGTGCAACCGAGATAGGGCGTATAGACCGAGGCGGAACACCGATACAAGAAGGAGACTTAGGTGCTGACGAAGCTTTTATGGGACAGCCTTATCTGGTAGATGAGAAGACTGGGGAGGGGCATTATAAGACCGAGTGGCTGGATATAGCACAGAGATTAGGCAAAGAGGCAATTAAAGAGCTTGGTCATACGAAAGATGGAACAACCTATGGGCCATGGATGATATATATGTATGGGCAATGGTGTTGGATCGGTCCGGTTTAATTATGGAGGAAATGTAATGAAAATACTTACTAGAACAATAATCCTTGCCCTTGCTCTAATATTGTTATTTTCAATATTGTCTTTCACCTCCTTTGCCGGAAACAATGACAGCCTTCCCTCCTATGGCTATTCGGGAAAGGGTGACGATAAATGGAAGTACAATATTCTATACTCGGGTATGCGGATATCAATATATTGGGCTCCAAGCACTAATGCCTTTGAATCAGGAGAAGGTGTTATTCAGCTCGGTAACACTACCGATTTTTCAAAGACAGGCCCATGGTATAAAGTTAATATGTATACGGGATATTCGGTTTATTGGTATATGAACGACGGCAATGGCGGAGAAAGAGATTATAAGTCTACTCTTTCAATTCAAAAAACTTACGATTGGGCCGGGTACGGCGACGGCCCGGAAATACAAAACATAGTAAACAAAATGCCCGATGTCTGGACAGGAACCAAAGCTCAATGGGACAACTGGTTTGAAGGACCTATAAACTCTGTAACCAAAGAAAAAGGATATCAAAATGTCCCGGATATCGCAGCACTTTGTGGAGCAGATATTTCATCAGAGCAATTCATAACAGGTGAGCTTGATATTTTCGGTTACAAAAAATCCGGAGTCTACAAAATCTTCTTTGAGCCTGTAATCTATCCCATTGTGGATGGAGTTTGCATGGCAATGACATTAAGGGATATAATCCGCTGGGAAGAGGCCTTTAATCGTAACGACATATTCACATCCGACGGAAAGGAGCTCATAGAATGGATTACCCCGGTATTTGTTTATACAGCAAACTCACAGTTCCTTATTGAAAACGAAGCCGCTATTTCCATGTACGGCAAAAATTTAAGTGATTACACTAAAGCCTACGATCAGACAAAGCTTTCTCTGTTTCAGACCAATGCTTCAATAGCCGATTCATACAAGGTGATATACGATTCACCAGATTTAAACACAAGAAGAGCTCAGAGAGCAAGGATAAAAGAGCAGCTTAATCCTTTGGGAGGGATAATCTACAATTCCATGGGAGTTGGAGTCATAACCCCCCAAACAGAGGCTGACTTTGATATAATATATGATTCACAGATTGTCACAGATCAAACGGTGGAAATTAACTCTCCCGGCCAGGAAAAGCATCAGATTACTCTTTCCCATAAGCTTTTAAACGGTGTCTATATAGATGAGAATATATCAAAAATAGAGTATTTTACTCTGGATTCGGGTGTTTTACCCACCGATATTCCATTGACGACTTTAAACCCCTCAATAATCCATACAGAACCTTTGAAAAACCCTAATCCTACTATGTGGGTTGATGCCGCTACAGGTGCGGGAAACAAGGTTACAATCGGAATGAAAATATATTTTAAGGACGGAGAGATATATCCTGACAATTCAGGTCCGACCTATGAAGATAGGTACATAATACACCACGTTACATTGAGAAACCTTCATATAGATCCTGTTGAACATACGACCACAAGCAACAGTACAGTAATAAAGGCGGCGCCAAGGGATAAAGAACCTTTTGATATTACCGAGGGTATACCGTCCGGGGAAAGTCTGTATGTTCAAATAATTGCCGACAGTTATTTGTACAGGCTCCATACTGTTCCTGTAAGCGGTGTGTATATAACAAGCATAACTGTTCCGGGAGCCGATGCAATGGGAAATCCTACATCTGTGACCATTGTTATTAAATACCCTTATACATATTACGAGATAAAAAGCTTTGAATTGTATGGTATAACCGATGCAAAAGCTATTAACGGTGCTTTGGATGGCGGAGAAATCAATATAAAGCCGTCTTCATCATACAGCATGCCCAAGGTTGAAATAACCCATGATCCCAATGATCAGCACAGCTATCATGTGGTGGGAACGGCACCCGGCGCAGCTCCTATAATAAGGAACGACAAGCTTATTATCAATGGCAGAGTATTAATGGACCCGCAAATTGGCCTCATATCATCCAATCTTGCTCCAACAAAAACAAACCGAGATATACTTTATGCTGCCAACCTAAAAATACCCGAATTAGTTAAAAACGGTTTATACACAAGCTCCGGCACCATAACCTATCAGAAAGTATATTCTTTTAATCCTCAGAATCCGGATGTTTTAATCTTTGAATTGAATAATATTAATCCTGTCTTTGTCCATACGCCTGTTTGTGTAGGTTTAAATGTATCGGATGATGCGCTGCACAACCAGAAGCCTGATCCTGCTAAGAACGCTAGCGCCCTAATCCTTGGCAGGCCTTTTACAGTAAATATTTCTAACAGCGGGACCCATAGGGATATCAAGGGCTACCGTACCAAGGATTACACAAAATATTTAAAAGACAGAGAAATACGCTTCGGTTTTGATACATATTTGGGCGAGGACAGGTCAGGAACCTACCTAAAAGCCGATACATGGCATTCTCTCAGCAGTTTGGGTGTTTCAAACTCTATATCAAATCTAACATTCTACACGCCCTCCTGGGTGGATGAAGGCATGTATGATGTGGATGTACGGAATATCGCATATAACGATACTTTAATGAGCACAGAAAGCAGAGCTAATCTAAACCCTGATAATACGGTTGCTGAGGCGAGTGTAAAGGTTGAAGTTTCAGGCCGTGTATATGATTTTGCCATAACAGATATCACTGATATTTCCTGGGAAATCTTTTTCAGAAAATCCTCCGGCAGCTTTGAACACACAGGAAAAGTGTTTTATACAGGACCCAACAACATAAACGGAGAAAAAGACCGCAGAAAGAATTATTTTATGCCCATCATGCCGGGGAAGAATGATTTAGGTGGTTATAAAGACAGGGCTGTTAAGCTTGGATATGCCATTAAGTTCGAAATAAAAACCATTGGAAATTACTATGATCAAGACGACTTTGTGCGCATATTGCCTTCCTTTGCATTTGTGGACAAGGACGGCAAGAACAGGCGCGAGGTGGACCTTTATTACTCAACGGCTAAGGACCCCTTGATTAAGGTAGGAAGCCCGAAGGATACAATGGCTCATACCATGAAGCTTGATTTTAAATATCGAGGAATAAATCTTAGTGAATTTAAAAATACCGCAGAGTCAATTTATCGCTTGAGAGGCGGAGTAGGAGCCTATACTTTTACAAAATGGGCTGAAGAATTCCCAAAGTTATCTCAGACAGGAGCAATTACGTTTTCAAACACAAAGGTTCTTTTAAGCGAGCCCATCAGAAGCTTTATCGGGCCCACTCAGAATATACCTTCGGGGGTAAACACAGACAAGGCCTTTGCTTCGGCTCAGAAATGGTATGGAGAATACAGGCTACCCTCAGACATTTTGATAGTACCAAAAGGTACCGACCTTTCAAAGGAACGAAATTTGACAAGCAATTCTCCAGTGTTTTTAAAGGACGGGTATGTACTGGTAAATTTCAAAGATATCGCAGTAATAAATGGAGAAGACTTTGATAATCCAAGCCTCAAGTACAAAGGTAAAACAGGTGACGGCTGGGCATTGGAAGGTTATGACACCAATCAGGGCGGTTGGCAGCTTGTCACAGGGGATATAATCGCATATTATGCCGACAAACGCGCCTCAGACGACTATCTGGGCACAGGCACACATTGAAGCCGTACTTAAAAGGCAACCGTGCGGTTGCCTTTGTTTTTATTCTTTTTACATTATAAACAGTTTTCTTCCGACCTGTGGATTTTCCGATGCATCCAGACCGTTATCCAGTGCCAGCCGGGACAGTGGGATTCTGTATCGCTTTGCTATACTCCACATAGTATCCCCGGGATGAGTAAAATAGAGAACTATCGGGGCTTTTTTGCGGCTTTCTTCTTTAACTGCGGTTAACCCTTCTGTACATACTATTTCACTGAATTTTGCCATTCGTAGTTTAATATTCAACTTGATGCATAATTCAATAGTATCGGTTCCTGATATATCAAAACATACATCATCAATATTGAAACAGGATTGAACCACCTGCCACTGTCCGTCGTCGGGCAAATCGAGCATTTGGCTGAAGGGCAGCTCCATGAAATTACTTTTAATTTCACGGTTGTTTGTCATGTATACCACATCGACACCCAATGTTCCCTGCACATTAACACTCTTTTCACTTATCTTCGAAGCAATATTCCGCTCATTGGCGCATACCATGAGCACTTCGGCCAATCGGTCATCAGGGTCCTCTATTCTTATTCTATGGTTAATCTCTAATGAATCGCAAATCTCACGCTCATCCGTAACTATATTTATTGTAGTCTTTTTAAGATCTAGCTTGTAATCAATGGAGTATGCATCTTCTATTACAATCTGCTCCTCCGGCACCAATGCCTGGGCATCCACCTGAAACTCAAGGTTTACGGCTACTTGGGTAAGGAGCCCGTCAGCATCTTCTATGGCTTCTAACTCCCAGTGTTTCATCACACTTGTAGTTAAGACAACTTCGTTCGGTACTGTCATAATACCTGTTACCGTCTTAATAGGAAATTCCAGCACTACAGACTCAATACTTTCGTCGATAGTATCGCTGCGATATAGTAAGTAAGCTGTGCCTTTTGCTTCAATAGCAGGCTCATCTTCCCTATAGGTAAGCTCTGTCGAGCCGACATTAATCCGTGAGAATAATACTTCCTTGATTGCGGGGCTGCCATGAGGAAGCGACAGCACATTTGAAACTTTGGCCATTATATCTCCGCTGTCCTTAAGCGAGATAATATTTACGGGTGTTGTCTTTAAATATACATTTTCACCTAGAATTTCTCTGCCGATTTCGTCTGATCTAATTTCATAAAAGCGGCTTATAATAGAACATACGGTGCGGGCTACAACCTTTCTTCCGTTAACGGCGTTGGCCTGGGTATGCTGGCTGTAGCTTCTGGCAAATACCCCGATTTCTGCCTCAGATTTTGGCTTTGTCACTGAAAAAGACCATGGAAATTGTGTTACGATGCTTTCGGTTCTTTGATCGGGGGTATCTGAGCTATACAATATCCGATATCTTATTTCACCGCTTACTTCTACCATGCGTCCTGATTTTTCAACACTTGTAACGAAGCTTTCCGCATCTGCCAGAATTATATTTTTGATATCAGGCTTACTGTCAGGCACAATAATGCTGTTTTCCAGCATCTCCTCAGTTTCCCTTATTTCAATAGTCCTGTACGATCTTAAAGGCTTTTTTAATAGCTCCATCTGCATTATAGGACCTCCTCTTTATACCCTTATCCCTTCAATTCTAATGATATGCTGTCCATGTTTAATGTATGACGAGAGGCATGAAAAAACAGCCATTATTTAATGGCTGTTTTATACTTGTACACAGATTGTTAATCAAAGAGCTATATTGTTCAGATCCTGTGACATGATTTTCACTTCGACTGTACGAGTTAGAACATCGGTATAGCTATAAGAAGCTGTTCGTGACGAATTGTATTCGTTCTCGAAAGAAACTGTGAAAATGCTGGGATAAGCGTTTTCTATGATGCCTTCTTTGACAAATGTCTTCTTCCGGCCTTTGTTAGCTTTTAGTTGAATTCTTTTGCCAACGCAACCTTCAAGTTCCTTACGAATCTGTGATAAAGAATTTCTATCCATACTACCACCTCAAAACTCACTGGTTAAAATTATATCACAAATTGTCATCCTTTGTCAACGAAGTTATATATTATACCTATCACCGCTTTACCTTGTCAAGACCAAATTTTATAAGATGATAATTTTAGGGGGGGGTTCTTTGATAATACAACCTTTTCGGCCACTTTATAAAATAAAAAT
>CAYWXN010000118.1:0-6138 GCA_964462075.1 uncultured Ruminiclostridium sp.
ATCCTCAGCCCAGCTGTGGCATATTCCCGCCATTGCAGCGTTCCCCACCTGCCCCTTTTTATTACTGCGGTTACTACCGCTGGATGAACATGAAACATCGTATTTTGCTGAATCTGCAAGAATATGAAGCTTTTCAAGCAGTTGCATAAACTCCTCCAAACATATGTTCTTTTATCATTATATCATGAATAAAATTAAAAGAAAATATGTTCGGCAAATATAGGAATACTTTTAAAAGCAGACTATGCAAAAACTATCTGTAACAATAAGTCCATATAAGTTTAATGTTACAGATATATTCCCAATTCTCATATCAATCTGATAGAATAGCATTTAGCTTTGCGAAAACTTTTTCTACTTCTGTCCTGCCTATATAATAATGTGTAACAAGGCGTAGATTGCCATTATCAGGAGGATTTATGAGTATACCTTCCTTTTTAAGAGACTCTACAAGAAGAACTGAATCGACGGCCTTTTTTATTTTAAGAAAGACCATATTAATATGGACATCTTCAGGATTAACCTCGATACCCGGGATTGTTTTTAGCATTTCAGCCAGATAAATTGCTTGCTCTCTATCCTCAGATAATCTTATTGTCATTTTCTCAAGGGCTGTAATGCCGGCTTGTGCAACAACACCAACCTGTCTCATGCCTCCGCCCAGAATTTTACGCTTTCTTCTGGCTGCGTCAACAAAGGTTTTTGTACCGGCTAAAATTGAGCCGATAGGAGCGCATAAGCCTTTTGACAAACAAAACATAACCGAGTCTGCATACTTGGCAATTTCACTTGCATCTACTTTAAGATAGGAAGCTGCATTGAATATCCTTGCCCCGTCTAAATGGACCGGAATGTTATTTTCTTTTGCAATACCGTATAGCTCTTCCATATAGGAAAGAGGGTGAACAATTCCGGTTGAATGGGCATTTTCGGTACAAATAACTCCGGTTTTGGGTTCATGGATATCTTCAGCAAACCGAATGGTCCTTTTAACTTTATCCAAATCAACCATACCTTTTTTGGATGGAAGACACCTTAGATTTCCACCGGAAATTATGGCAACAGCGCCGGCTTCATGAGCAACTATATGGTTGTCTTCCGGTATTATCACCTCGTCACCGCGACCGATATGGGTAAAAACAGCCAACTGGTTCCCCATGGTACCTGTAGGCACAAATAATGCCGCTTCTTTGTTTATAACCTGTGCTGCGATTTTCTCGAGGCGATTAGCGGTAGGGTCATCTCCATATACATCATCGCCTACTTTAGCATTAAGCATAGCCTCTCGCATTTCTTCAGTAGGCCATGTTACAGTATCACTTCTTAAGTCAATATAATTCATCTTTTCCTCCTGATGTGACGATTTTACCAACCCTCATAATTTTCATATAATTCTGTCAGGCTTTTATAAACCGGTGCACCGGTAGCCTTGAGTCTTCCCTCGCTACAATGCCCGTTAGAGACCAAGCAGCAAAACATCCCCGCTTCTTTTGCCACCTCAAAATCATGAATGGTATCACCGATAAAAAGCATTTCTTGAGGATCACAGTTCACCAAACCGACAAGCTTTTCTGCAAGAAAGGTCTTGCTATCGGCCCTATTATTATCCTGCCCAAGAATATTAACAAAATATGATTCAAGTCCATAGTTTTGGATTTGTTGTGCAAGAACTCTACTATCGGAAGCAGACACTATATGCTGCTCCAGGCCATTATTTTTAAACAATTTCAGCACCGCTTGAGCATCTTTATGGAGAGATATAATATGTGAATTATTTAAATAATTAGTAAGGTACTCATCGCAGATCTCTTGATAGGTCACATTTTTAAAGTCAAAGCCTGCTTCAATATATACATTTATAACCGGGAAAACGATTTTATCTCTGTACAGGTCTAATGAAACCGAACCGAGATTTCTTTTTTTGAACATATCATCAACAGCCTTGCAACTGGCTTCTGCATCATTTAAAATGGTACCGTTCCAATCCCATACGATATGCTTTAAGCTCATTTTTATCTACCTTTCAGGCCAATTAGCATCTGCTATTGATGATACAGCTTCATAATTGAAATGTCAAAATATAAGTATGGCATTAAAGACTTTTTAAATGATATCTGTTATAATATTATATGATGATTTGAAAAATATTTAATTATATCCGGAGATGGTAAATTTGATTGCTTATGACTCTATATTGGTCTGTGTCACTCGTCAAAAGGCTTGTGAAAGACTTATTAAAGCTGCTGCCGAACTCAAGAAAAAAGACGGGGAACTTTACGTCATACATGTAACAAAGGAAAATTGGAATTTCGTAGATAATTCAAGAGATGGTGAGGCAATGGAATACCTTTTTTCTTTGACAAAGTCCTATGGTGCAGACCTTACAATACTAAACTCGGACAGAATACCCGAAACAATTGCCCAATTTGCAGAGCACTACGGAATTGACCTTATTGTTCTGGGAGAGAGCCCGGATGGCTCTCAAAATGCTTTTAAATATAGGTTAGAATCTCTTTTGAGCGATACCGATATAAAAATTATTGCTATCCCGAATGCCTGTGCAATGTAATACCTTGATTAGCTGTTTAAAAGCCGGTATACGTCGCGCTTGGATAAACCTCTATCCTTTGCGGTTAGCTTCAGCGCATCCATTCGCTCATATCCTTGCTCAGTATAATAATTAACGTGTTCCTTTAGATTTAAGCTTGAAAGATCAGGTTTCGGATTGTCCGAAGCCTTTTTTTGTGAACCCTCCACGACTATTACAAACTCTCCTCGGGGTTCATTAACAGTAAAATGTTCTATTGCTTCGCTAAGCATTCCTCTTACTGCTTCTTCATGAACTTTTGTAAGCTCTCTTAATATTCCGCAACGCCTGTCCCCGAATACCTCCAGGATATCCTCCAATGTTTTTCTGACTCTATGAGGGCCTTCATAAAATATTATGGTTCTTTCTTCATACTTTATTGATTCCAGAAAATTAACCCTGTCTTTATGTTTCTGCGGCAAAAACCCTTCGAAGGCAAATCTTCCCGCAGGGAGCCCCGATAAAACCAATGCGGTTAATGACGCCGAGCAACCCGGCGCAGCAGTTACAGTAATCCCCTGCAAAACAGCAAGAGCTACCAGTTCTTCCCCGGGGTCCGATATTCCGGGCATACCGGCATCGCTTATCAGTGCAATATTCTGACCGTTTTTTAGTTTATTTACCAGTTCTTCTGCTCTGGAGATACGGTTGTTATCGTGATAGCTTATTAATGGCTTCTTAATTTCAAGATGGTTCAGAAGACGCAGGGAGTGTCTTGTATCCTCAGCCGCGATCAAATCCACCTCTGACAGTGTTCTTACTGCCCTATAGGTAATATCTTCAAGATTTCCTATCGGTGTTCCCACCAGATACAGTGTACCGTAATTTTCAGCCATTATATTCTCCTATAGTGTTATCGCTTTATGTCTTGTTACATGGCACCCTATATTTACCGCGACAGGCAAACCAGCGATATGAGTTGGATATACGTCAATATTTACACCCAGCGCCGTAATCCTTCCTCCAAGCCCTGCGGGGCCAATGCCCAGATTGTTTATAGATTTAAGCAGCTCCGCTTCTAAGTCTTTGTAGTAAGGGTCGGGGTTACTTTTATCAATAGGGCGCATCAGTGCTCTCTTTGCCAATAGCGCGGCTTTTTCCATACTTCCCCCAATGCCTACACCCACAACAATCGGTGGGCAGGGGTTTGCTCCTGCTTGGCTCACAGAATCTATAACAAATTTCTTAACCCCTTCCACTCCGTCAGAGGGTTTCAGCATTCTAAGAGCACTCATATTCTCACTGCCGAAGCCTTTAGGGGCTACATGTAAAATAATCTTATCACCATCAATTATATTATAATAAATCACCGCAGGGGTATTATCGCCTGTATTCTTTCTTCTTAAAGGATCTTCTACAACCGAATTTCTCAGATAACCCTTTTTATATCCCTGTCTTACTCCTTGATTCAAAGCTTCTTCCAAGTTTCCCCCGACTATCTGTACCTCTTGGCCTAACTCAACGAAAATAACGACCATTCCAGTGTCCTGACAAATAGCCATCCTCTCGTCAGATGCTATGTCAGCATTTTTTATCAAGCTCTGGAGTATAGAACGTCCTGTGTCGGATTCTTCAGCCTTTTCGCCTTTTTCTAGAGCTTCTCTTATATCCGGGTTTAAAACAATATTTGCCTCAATACATAAACTCTCTACGGCTTCTGTTATTTTTGATACGTGTATGGTTCTCACCGCGACCCCTCCATATTATTATTCTCTTTCGATAACAAACTCACCCTTTTCAAGATCAGCTTTTACAATTACCTCATTCAACGAATAATTTTCTTTGATAGCCTCAATATTCGCTCTTTTCTGCCCCACCAGCTTTGAAACAAGCTGGGGTTGTGTCCTTATAATAATCCTCTTATAATTCTCCAGCTGCATATTATCCAACAAATGGGTGATTTTTTTATATAAAATCCTCGACTCAACCAGCTCGCCGAATGCAGGATGATATGGGCCTGCCACTATTGAACCCTCTAAAGTATCGGAATCCTGGAGTCCGATTCTTAAGACAGTAATACCTGCTTTCCTATACAGAGGCAAAATATCAGCGCACCATTCAACGGCTTCTTCCAGACTAAGAGGTGTAAACTGCCCGGCTAAGTAATATTCTTCAAGCAAAGTGTCTTTAATAACCAAAGTCGGGTATATTCTGACCATATCAGGTTCTAATTCTATAACATCCTTCGCTGTTTTTAAGGCTTTTTCATAACTGTCGGCAGGAAGACCCAGCATTGTTTGGATCCCCAGTGTTATACCATACTCCCGTATCAATGAACAGGCCGAAACAACATCCTCAATACTATGGCCTCTTTGACTATGGAGCAGGACTTCGGGATCAAGGCTTTGAACTCCCAGTTCAATCACTGTTACACCGTATTTTTTCAGAATATCCAAGATATGCGGGCTTATTGTGTCCGGTCTGGTGGAAAGACGTATACCTGAGGCCTTTCCATCCTTCAGATATGGCTGGGCAAGTTCAAGATATGCTATCATCTCTTTCTCCGGAATGCCGGTAAAGCTGCCTCCAAAAAACGCTATCTCTATATCGTCATTTTCACCTACAGTGGAAAAGCTCTCCTCAAGTATATTCTTAACCCGTATCGGAGACTGAAACGAAAGGGTGCCGCTTATTCTTTTCTGATCACAAAAAACACAAGCATGGGGGCACCCCATATGCGGTATAAAGACCGGTATATTAATATGACGAGTTTTGCTCATTAATAATCCTCTCTACCGGGCTTGACCCATATCCTCCAATGCCGCCTTCGCAGCCATTTGCTCCGCATCTTTTTTCGATTTTCCCACGCCCGTTCCTATGGTTTTACCATTGGCATACACAGAAATTTTAAATGTTTTTGAATGATCCGGTCCAATAGACTCTATCAGCTTATATTGGATCTGGATATCACCGGATTTCTGGAGCTCCTCCTGCAGCGCTGTTTTATAATCCATAAACAGCATCCCTTCAACAGCTTTAAGATATATATCGCCTAAAAGGTGCATAATAAAGCCTTCTGCCTCATCAATACCCCCGTCTAAATATATGCTTCCTATTATGGCTTCCATGGCATCGGATAGAATGGAGGGCCTTACTCTTCCTCCGTTAGCTTCCTCACCTTTGCCAAGCATTACAAGCTCGCCTAATCCTATCTTCCTCGCACATGCATCCAAGGAGGCTTCGCATACAATCAAGGCTCGTAGTTTACTCATTTCGCCTTCGCTAAACTGCTTTTCATTATTGTATAGTACTAGGCTCATGACAAAATCTAAAATAGCGTCTCCCAAGAATTCGAGTCGCTCATTGCTTTTAGCTGCAAAATTATGGTGTTCGTTTGAAAAAGAGCTATGAACCAGAGCATTTACTGCATACTGCTTATTTCTATAAGTGTAGCCTATCCTGCTCTCCAATGTTTTTACTATATTTAAAATCTCTTCAGGAATTTTTACCAAGTAAATCCTCCTTTATTAAAATATATTTATTGTTAATTATTCTAGCACAGTTTGCTATCATTTGTGTAGGTACATATATTTTCAATTCGCCGGACCGTG
>CAYWXN010000119.1:0-6134 GCA_964462075.1 uncultured Ruminiclostridium sp.
CGGCCCAGGCCTCGTGTTATGGCATCCAAAGGGGACCCGTATCAGAATGCATATTGAGGATTTTTGGAGGAAAAGGCATCTTCGCAGCGGATATGATTTGGTTAATACTCCGCATATAGGCAGAGGGCAGCTGTGGGAGACATCAGGCCATCTCGGATTCTATAAGGAAAGTATGTATTCACCTATGGATGTAGACGGACAGGATTTCTATGCTAAGCCTATGAATTGCCCGTTCCACATAGCAATATATAATAGTAAGCTGCACTCTTACCGTGATTTGCCTTACAGATGGGCTGAATTGGGAACTGTTTATCGCTATGAAAAAAGCGGAGCTCTCCATGGACTTTTAAGAGTCAGGGGCTTTACCCAGGATGACGCGCACCTTTTCTGCGCACCTGAACAAATGCCTGCTGAAATTAGAAGAGTATTAAGGTTCTGCCTATCCATGCTCAATGATTTCGGCTTTAAGGATTATAAAATATATGTATCCACAAAGCCAAAAGATAAATTTGTTGGCGATGAAAGTATGTGGGCTGAGGCTACAAAGGCCTTAAAGGAGGCTGTTTTAGCTGAAGGTTTGGAATGCGATGTGGACGAAGGCGGCGGAGCCTTCTACGGGCCTAAAATTGATATTAAGATAAAGGACGCCCTTAAACGTGAATGGCAATGCTCTACAATACAATTTGACTTTAATGAGCCCGAACGTTTTGATATGACCTATATAGCTTCAGATGGAACTAAGAAGCGTCCGTATATGATTCACAGAGCGCTGCTCGGTTCAATTGAAAGGTTCTTTGGAGTATTAATTGAGCACTATGCCGGGGCTTTCCCGGTATGGCTGGCACCGGTTCAGGCCAAGATCATACCTATCTTAGACAAGCATCATGATTTTGCTCAAAAAGTTGCGGATAAACTTAGAGAACAGGATATTGATGTTGAGATCGATGATCGTAATGAAAAAATAGGATATAAGATTCGTGAGGCTCAGCTTGAAAAAGTTCCGTACATGCTTGTTATTGGCGATAAGGAGTTTGAAAACGAATCAGTTGCGGTAAGATCCAGAAAAGACGGTGATTTAGGTACCATGACAGTTGATGCTTTCGTTGAAAAAATAGTTGAGGAAATAAGGACACGGGCAAATTAGTATTTGATTATGCAATCATAAATAAGCGGCGTGGTTGCTGCGATTTAAAGCGGGCATACAACTCATTGCATGAGTTGTTTTGGATTGCGTAGCCATACGACTCAATTGAGTCGTTTTGCGACATAGAAACAGGATGTTGGCACGGAGCGCTAAATCGCAGCAACTGCGGCACCATAGAGACAAATGTCAGCTATATTATTAAATAAATATGATATAATTAACTCCTGATTAATAATCGGGGGTTTATTTTATGGCCGGGAAAAATTACGGTTCAAAAAGCTATGGAAATGATGGAAATAAGCAGAGTTTGGACAAGCTTAAGCTGCAACTTAAGACAAAAACTCCTGCAAGAATTTATCTTTTTCACGGCGATGAACCGTTTTTAATTGATTATTATGTTGGGGATATAAAAAAAATAATTCTCGAAGGTGACAATGAAAGCCTTAACCTTTCTATATTTGAAGGCAATATTGATATTGATGAGATTATTGATGCTTGTGATACCTTCCCCGTATTTGCCGAGCGGAAACTGGTTATAGTTAAAAACTCAGGATTGTTTTACAGTAAATCAAAGAAAAACAGTTCTTCTTCAAACGACGAAGATATGCCGGTAGAAGATGACTTGAATCTCGAGAAAGAAACCCCGCTTAGAAATAAGGCTCAGGCCGCTTTGATTGAATATATCGCCGATATACCCGATACCACTTGCCTTATATTTATAGAAAGCCAAGCAGATAAAAGACTCAAGATATATAAACAAGTTGCAGCACATGGGCTTTCTTTAGAGTTTAGCAGGAATAAACCTTCAGAGCTTGTTCCTTGGGTTATTAAGGGAATGAAATCTTGCAATAAAATTATTGATTATGAGGCAGCTCAGCATCTTGTGGCTATCAGTGAAGCAGATATGTATACCTTAAGAAACGAGATATTTAAATTAGCTGATTATGCAGGAGATCGAAAAGAGATTACTTTAAATGACGTTAAGCTCATGGCAATACCCACCATAAAGAGTGTCATATTTGATCTTCTGGATGCTGTAGCAAAAAAAGACACTGCCAAATCCCTTATTATTCTAAACGATATAATAGCTTTAAAGGAGCCTGAGCAAAAGATTCTGGCCATGCTCTCAAAACAGATGGGTGAAATATTGAAGCTTAAGCTATTGATGGAGGAGCGGGCTACCCAAGACCAAATAAATCAATATTTTCAGGGAAAACATCCATATGCTTTGAAGATAATGACCGAGCAAGCTTATGGAATGAGCGTTGAGTACTTAAAAAATATATTAAAAAACTGCATGGAAGCAGAGGAGAATTATAAGAAGGGGCTTATAGAGCCAAAATTAGCGTTAGAACTATTGTTAGAAAAAATAAGCGTTTAACATATGTTTAACATTTCCTTCATTTTCTCATAATACAGGTAGGATATAGTTTTATATAGCTGATTTGTGAACATCACTTTATTGCAATTATTTATACTAGGGGATATAATTTATTGTAGTAAGCTAAGTTATTTGGAGTTTCAGAGCTTGAAGCAATATTAAAGGATAGGAGAAATTGTGTGCCCGGTAGGATGACAATAGGAGATGTTTTTAGTTATATAACAAATTTTCTGGGCTTGAACGGTCCATTAGATATTATCAGATTAATAATTGAAATATCTTTGATTTCATATGTAGTTTACAAATGTATTCAGCTTGTCCGAGAGACCCGTGCCCTACAGTTAGTTAAAGGTTTATTATTTATCTTGATATTTTCTAAATTCTCTGAAGTATTAGGTCTGAAGACTATTGCTTATCTTTTAAAGGGTGCGATACAACTCTTTGGATTTAGCTTGATTGTCATTTTCCAGCCTGAGCTTAGAAGAGCTCTCGAAAAACTCGGAAGCAGCGGATTTCAAGACATTATTCTGCGAAAAACCGATGAAGACAGAGTCAAGACCATATCAGCCATCGAGTCTGTTGTTAAAGCATGCACTGTTTTGTCCCAGGAATATATCGGTGCCTTAATAATAATCGAAAGAGAAACTAAAATAGGAGATATAGTTAACACAGGAACTCAAATGGATGCAATGCTATCAAGTGAGCTCCTGTTAAATATTTTTACACCAAAGACTCCGCTGCATGATGGAGCGGTTATTATTCGCAACAATACGATTAAAGCTGCCGCGTGTTATCTGCCACTTACACAGAATGTCGGATTGAGCAGGGAATTAGGAACCCGCCATCGTGCCGCATTGGGGATAACCGAGGTATCGGATGCCATAGCTGTTGTAGTGTCCGAAGAATCGGGGAAGATTTCATATGCACACAGCGGAGGTCTTACCAGAAATTTAACCTCTGACATGCTTAGAAAAGCGTTGACCAAATTCTTACTTGAAAGTGATACAGACAGGAAGCTTTTCCCATTCAGAAAGGTGAAACAGGATGAACAAGCTGATAAATAGTTTATTTGAAAAGGATTTGGTTGTAAAAATAGTCTCCATACTCACCGCTATATTGATATGGTTTGTTGTGCTGGATTCGGAGAATCCTTTTGAAGAGAGAACTATAGCTGTCCCGTTAACCAATAATGTGGATATGCTTCATAGTAATAATTTTCAGATAGTAGGAACTCAACTTCCCACAAGTGTCGATGTCAAGATTAAAGGCCGCAAAGAAAAGGTAGCAAAAGTGACGGCCAATGATTTTATTGTTACCATTGATTTATCCGAGATTGCTGCTTCAGGCCGCAGGAATATTAACATTGATGCTCCTGAGTATCTTGGCGATCAAGATATAATAATTCTCGGAATGAATCCGACCTCAGCAAACCTTAATTTTGAGCGTGTTGTCGGCAAGCAATATCCTGTTGAAGTAGAATTTACCGGTTCTCTTCCTTCAGGCTACGAGCTTATTAATTTAAAAGTTGAGCCTAGTAGTGTAATTCTTGAGGAGAAGGAAAGCAGTATATCAAAGGTAAGTAAGGTTGTTGCTTATGTAAATCTGGATGAAGCCGATGACAACGAAGAAATAGTTATGCGCGGGACAGTATTGGATAACGATGGACAGATTCTGAGACAATTTGAAGGTAAAGTGCCGATTATTGTTTCCTTCAACCTTGCAAGAAAGGTGCCGGTAATTGCCACTACTAAAGGCAATCCCCTTAACGATTATTATCTAAAGGAAATAAGATATGCTTTATCCAGTGTACGTGTAGTTGGAAGTAAAAGTGTGCTGGAGGGATTAAAGAGCATAGCTACGGAACCAATTGATATAACCGATAAATCGGAAGCCTTCATAGTTCCACTGACAACAAATCTTCCAAAAGGTGCTGCCTTGTTGGCGGAGGATGCCGAGCGTCTTGCAGCAGAAGTGGTAATTGAAAAATTTATTACCCGAAATATTAATATGTCTCCGGGTAGTGTTTCTATTTTCCACGGAGATACTGCAGGAAATAAGAGTTATAGGGTTACTAACGAAGTAATTCCTGTTACTATAAAAGGGAAAAGTGCAGATGTGAATGCTATAAAAGCCGGTGATATAAAACTGTCTATAAATGTGACTGATCTTTTGCCCGGAGAGCATGAGGTTCCGCTTACGGTAAAGGTTCCTAACAATGTTAATCTGATAGGCGAGTACAGTGTAAATATTATCATCACTCTCCCTGAAGATAATAATCCGGTGGAATAAAAACTATAATAGAGCTTGCATTATATCATCACGGATAGAGTTCATATCAAAACCGTATAGGAGATTTTTATGAAATATTTATTTAAGAACGCCAGTGTATTGACTATGGATAATACAGAAATATTAAAATCCTGTGATGTTCTTGTAGAGAATGATGTAATTAGTGCCATCGGCAGTCTTAATAATGAACATATACAAAATGCAAGGATAATTGATGCATCGGGAAAGCTTCTTATGCCCGGTCTTATTAACGGTCACTGTCATGTTCCCATGACGCTTCTTCGAAATTATGCCGACGATATGAATTTACAAACATGGCTTTTTAAACATATTTTCCCTGTTGAGGATAGGCTTCAGGGGGAGGATATTTACTACGGCTCTTTACTTGGAATTATGGAGATGATTGCATCAGGCACAACATGCTTTATAGATATGTATGATTATATGAATGACATGGCTAAAGCTGTTGAAGAATCAGGTATACGTGCTCAATTATCCAGAGGAATGATTAATACGGGTGATGGACCGGACTTTTCCGATGATACCCGCCTAAATGAAACTATTGATTTCTACAAGAGATGGAATGGAGCGGCAAATGGCAGAATAACAGGCGCTTTTGCACCTCATGCCATATATACCTGTTCTCCTTCATATATTAGTGCTATAGTCGAAGCCGCGCAAAAGTACGGTGCACCCATACATGTGCATTTGGATGAAACTTTGGTTGAGCATGAGGACTGCCTGAAAAAATACGGTAAAACACCTACTAGACATTTATATGATCTTGGCATCTTTGACCAAAAAACTGTAGCGGCTCACTGCGTGTGGATAACAGAAGAAGATATGAGGATTATGGCCGAAAATAAAGTAACCATGACACATAATCCTTCAAGTAATCTCAAGCTTGCCAGCGGCATAGCGCCTGTACCACATGCTTTAAGCATGGGAGTCAATGTGGCTTTGGGAACAGATGGTGCATCAAGCAATAATAATCTTAATATGTTTGAAGAAATAAATCTGGCGGCCCTTATACATAAGGGGGTAAATCAAAATCCACTGCTCATAAATGCCATGGAATCATTGAAAATGGCAACTGTAAACGGAGCGATAGCCCTAGGAACCGACAATCTGGGCGTGATAAAAGAAGGAGCTAAAGCCGACATTATACTGATAGATATGAATAAACCCCATTTGATGCCAGTCCACAATATAGTATCGGCACTCGCTTATTCTGTTCAGGGCTCCGATGTGTGTCTTACAATGGTAGACGGTGAAATACTCTATGAGAATGGTGAATTTAAAACCATCGACAGTGAGAAG